>JBDONV010000012.1:0-3124 GCA_039831165.1 Nautiliaceae bacterium
GTTAAAAACGGAATGGGGATTTTTCATTCTTTTAACTTTTTTTAATAAAGAATAAAACCAATACAAAAACTCCGCTCCCTGAATAGAAAGTTTTGGATGTCTTAAAACAGGATTACTTAAAAAATCCTCCTCAAAGCCCAAATTCTTAAATTTGGCAACACTCCCAAGCGTTACGAAATCATCAAAAAGACCCAGCTGATAAGAAGTTCTTTTCTTTGTAAACACCTTTTTGGATGTATCTGGAGATAAAAAACCTTTAATAGCATCTCCATCTCCCAAAATATTCAAAGCTTCAAAAATTTCGGAAGCTATAGCGCTTCCAACCCCTTTTGCATATTCAAAAATATGTATAAAAGCCATAATGTCTCTTGGATTAATTAAAAAAGTTAGTAAATCAAGCATTACTTTTATTTCACGCGATTCAAAAAAACTAACTCCTCCTTTTCTTTTACATTCAATTCCCTTTTCCCTAAGCATCGCCTCAATAGCGTCGGCACTCGAATTATTCCTGAAAAGCACGGCTATTTCATCTCTTTTTGTCGTAGAAGCCAAAATTCTGGAAGCTATATCCCTGTATTCTTCAAAAGTATCGTTATATATTAAAACTTTTGGAAATTCTCCTCTATATCCCCTGGTAACTTCAAGGCTTTTTGGGTAAATTCTGGGGTTATTTTTAATAACTCTATTTGCTATTTCTAAAATTTCCCCATAACTTCGGTAATTTTTTTTAAGAGTAAAAACCTTGGCGTTTTCGTATCTTTTATCAAAGGTAGAAATAATAGAAATATCGGCCCCGTTAAAGGCGTAAATACTTTGGTCGTAATCCCCGACACAAAAAAGCCCCTCTTTTTTTACCGATTCTATAAATTCGTTTTGAAGGGGATTGGTATCCTGATATTCATCCACAAGTATTTCCCTGTAAGGATTTTCAATACCGCTTTTTAAAGCTTTTATCATTTCAATAAGCAGGGAATTAAAATCAACCAGATTGTGTTCTTTTTTAACGTTTTCATACTCTTCGAATATATCTTCGTATATTAAAGCGTATTCTTCATGGCTTGGAGCCTTAGATATAAGCCACTCTTCAAAAGAATCGGTATTTGAATTAAGATAAAGCGAATATAAATCAAAAAGATAATTTGCAGAATAAGGTTTTTCTTCTATTCCAAGCCTGGAAAAATCCCTTTTTTCATAAATAGACTTAAAAAGAATTCTCAAATCTTTAGGCTGTTTTAACACAAGTTTTTTATTGAGTTTTTTAAGCCATCTATAACTAACCGAATGAAACGTCCCGGCTTCTATCTCTTTTGCATACGGTAATACAGAAGCTACCCTCTCTTTCATCTCCGCAGCGGCTTTATTGGTAAAAGTAAGCAGTAAAATTTCCGAAGGCTTAATACCGTTTTGAAGTAGATATGCTATACGCCCCACTATTGTGGAAGTTTTTCCCGTCCCCGCACTCGCTATTACGAGATTATGACCCATAGAAGCGGTAGCGGCTTCAAACTGCTCTTTATTTAATCTGGATAAAGGCAAATTCACCCTTTTTTAGGGCGAATTATACTATTCTTTTACAAAATCTCCAATTTTTGCATATCCCTCATTTTCCAAAACCAGCTGAGCACAAGTATTATTTTCAGGATTAAAAATAAAAGGAGCCTTAAAATTGACAACCGCCTCTGTAATAGGTTCTTTCATAACCACGTTATTAAATACCAACACTTCCGAATTATCGTTTAAATCAAGCAAAACTTTTACATCGGCTGGAATTTCAAATACGTATTCTCTCATAGAATAAGGATTTATAAGGGTAAACAGCACGTTTCCGTTTTCATCTTTTAAAATCGAAAAGTTATTATCAACTTCTACAAGTTCTACTTCATTTACGTTTTCAAATCCCGGAATCGGTTTTTTTACTTTATATTTCATCTATTTCCTTTCATAAATTGGTTTATACCATTTTAGCAAAAGTGGTACCGAAATGTTAAGTAAAAACGTGGTAAACATAAGAGTATAAAACTCCTCGGTGGTAATAAGGTGATTTTGAACATAAGCTATATTAATTACTATAAAAGCAAGTTCCGCACGTCCAAGCATTCCAAAACCTATCAAAAGACTATCTTTATTGGAATAGCCTCCCGTATATTTAGCGGCTCCCGCAGCCGATACTATTTGAAGCACAAAAACGAACAAAAACAATATAAGAGTTGGAAAAATAACATCTTTTATAACGCTTACCTCAAAAATAATTTTACTTCCAAGAAGAATAAAAAACACGGGACCAAATACGGTAAACGCCATAGTAGAAGTTATTTTTTCAACTTCTTTGGTTCTGTTTACGTTTCCTACCTCAAAATATTCCGCCTTTAAAATAAGACCCGCGAAATAAGCTCCTATAGCAGGATGAAAACCAAGAACGTGAGCTACGCTTCCAAATAAAAACACCAATATAAAAATACCCAAAACCGCATAATTTCCTTTATCTACAATAAAAAGATACCTTATTCCCTTTTTGTGGGGCACTATAAACTTTCCTACAAGATACACAAAACCGAAAAAAGCCAATACGTCCAAAAGCGTCTGAACAAGCTTATCAACGTCTATATTAAGACTTTCGCCTCCGTTTCCGCTAAGAATTATAGGAAGCAAAACGGCAACTCCTATAAGACTCAAAACATCATCCACAACGGCACTTGTCATAATACCTGTAGCAGCCGGAGTTTTTTCAAGTCCTAAAGATTTTAAACTAACCATTGTTAAAGACACCGCCGTAGCCGTCATGGTAAGTCCCCAGATAAGGGCCGAAGTAGTCGAAAAACCAAAAAGTTTAGCACTGAAAAAGCCCGCCATAAAAGGGAATATCGCACCTATTACTGCTATACCCCATGCTTTTTTTATTCCGTTTAAAAAATTTTTTAAATCTTCTTCAAATCCCAAAGCGAACATAACGAGAATAATTCCAATTTCTCCTAAAAAATCTATCCTCTCATCTTCCTGGATAAGATGAAGATTCCCTATTAAAGCACCTATTACGATATACCACAAAACATCAACCGTATTTGTTCTTTTGGCAAGTATTTTAGAAACAAAAACCGCCAAAAATATTAAAAATAGTTCAGTCCAA
>JBDONV010000245.1:0-3113 GCA_039831165.1 Nautiliaceae bacterium
GGGCAAGAAGAGTTGCTAAGCGTTTATGGTGGGTAGTAATAACAATTCGGTTTTTTTTCATAAGCTCTTCTATAATTACCTTAAATAAACTTGCAGCTTCGTTTGCATCCGTTCCAAGCTCTATTTCATCTACCCCTATTAAATAGTTTTCTTTTCCGAATACTTCTTTAAATTCTTTAATCCTACCGGCAAAAGTCGAGATGTCGTTTTTTACATTTTGAGGGTCGTCGATTATAGGTTTTATCTCTTTAAAATGAGGAATTACGGAGTTTTCTCTGATTTTCATAGGAAGCAGGTATTTGCTCATAAAAGCAGCGCTTAAAATTGATTTTAAAAGCATGGTCTTTCCTCCTGCGTTTACCCCCGTAATAATTAAAACCTGTTTGTCCCATTCTAGATTTATAGGTTTACATTCTTTGAGTGCTGGGTGACAAAAATCCCTTAAATACATCTTTTTTGTTTTAAATGATGGCATAATAAATTCAAGGTTTTCGTTTTTTGCCATAAAAACACGAGCTTGGAGTGCATCGAATTTATCAAACTCTTTATTGATAAATTCTAAAAATTTAACCCATTTTCTAAAGGTTTCACTAAAGGTTTTGGCAATTTCATATAGTTTTTCTTCTTTAACGCTCTCAAGTTCGTCAAGCTGTTTTTTTATTTTTTCTATTCCTCTTGGAAAGATATAAAAAAATCCGCTGCTGCTTCTTCCAAGTATTTCAGCATTAAGGACCTTATTAAATCCGCCTCTAACAAGCAGTGTTTCTTCTCCTTGTTGCAGGTGAATTTGTCTGTCAACCAAAAAAGGTTCGAGTTTTTTTGAATTTAGGTATTTATAAAGTTGTTGTCTGATAAGGGATTTTTTCTCTTTTATTCTTTCATTAATCAAATCAATTTCTTCAAATCCTATAACTTCACCTTTTTCGTTATAGTGTTTTAAAATTTTTTCTATTTCATCAGGAATTTTTATTTTATCAAACCACTCTTTTAAATCAGTCCAGTTTCTGCTTTTTAGATATTTAAAATAGTTTATTATTTTTACAAACTCAAAAATCTGGTCGTGTTTTAAGTTTCCGAATTTTTTAAGATGCATAATTTCGCTATCCAAATGTTTTACCGAAGGAGGGGCTTTAAAGTCTTTGTTGGATAGTTTTTGAAGGTATTCGTAATTTTTTCTGATATCCCCTTCAAGGAAATATTCTTTCTCCCTTGCGTATAGATTTGAAAGTTTTTCTATATAATCGCTTAAATCAAGTTTTTTTATCATTTAGCTTCCTTGCATAAGATTCATACTGAACATCGGAAGTAGAAGAGCGGTTACAATAAAACCTATCGCCGCTCCTATAATTACTATAAGCATAGGTTCTAGCATTGAAAGAAGGATGTTTATTCTTGATTCGTTTTCTTCAAAATAGATTTCGCTTATATTTTTTAATATTTCGCTAACCTCGCTGGTTTCTTCCGCCAGGGCTATCGCCTGTAAAAAGCTTTTGTCAAAATCAAACCCGGCTTTTGCCAGTGAGACGGAAAGTTTTTTTCCTTCTATAACGTCGTTAAGAGCTTTTTGAAAAATTTCTTTTATTTTTTCGTTTTCTATCGTGTTGGTGGATAAATTAATGGCAGTTATATAATTTACTCCAGAACTTGTGAGTATATATGTCAGATAACTGAATCTGCCGAGTTCTTTGGATATAATTATTTTTTTTATGAGAGGAGTTTTCAGGGCTGACGTATGAACGAAATATCGGAATTTGGAGTTTTTTTTATAAAGGTAAGAAACAATAAGGCTTAGGATTAATATTATCGTTGCAATTAAAATATAGTTTTCTTTTAAGAAATTTCCGGAAGAAATTACTATTTGCGTAATTGTGGGAAGTTTTTGATTTAAGTTTTCAAATACCTTTACTATTTTAGGCACTACCGTTGTTAACATAAATGAAACCAGAAAAATCGAAACGACTACTATAAAAAGAGGATATATAAGGGCCTGTGTCGTTTTAGAACTCAGTTTATCTTCGTCTTTTAAAAACTTTGACATTTCTATAAGAACTATGTCGAGTTTTCCGCTCTCTTCCCCGACTTTTACCGAGCTTGTTATATATTTCGGAATTTTTACGAGTTTTTGGCTTTCTATTGCCGAATGAAATGTCTGCCCTTCTTTTATGGAATTTTGTAAATAGTCGAGAAATTTTATCAGTTTAACGTTTTCAGTCTGATTTCTGGTAAGATTTATGGCGGTTACTATGGGAATTGAAGCTTTTAAATAGAGTCCTAAAACGTTAAACAGTTTTGATAGTTCTTTTTTTGATACTTTTGAGGAAAAGGAAAAATTTAAGCCTTTTACGGGTTTTATGTCCAGTATCGCCAAATCCTTAAGTTTAACTTTGGCTTCTTTTATCGAGGAGGCTTCTATTATTCCTTTTACCTTTTTCCCCTGTTTGTCAAAAGCCGTATATTTGTATTTCATTTTTTATTTTCCCTTAATCTTTCAGTCCAACTCTTATGGCTTCTTTTAAAGATGTTTCTCCGTTTTGAAGAAGTTCTAAAAGGTTTTCTTTAAGGGTTTTCATACCGTTTTTTATCATAGTGTTTTTAAGTTCTATGTCATTTGTGCCTTTTGCTATAAGCTCTTTTACTTCGTCATTCATAATAAAAAGCTCTCCTATAGCCCTTCTTTTTTTATATCCCGTGAAATTACATTTGGCACATCCGTTTGCTTTATAGAGTTTTTCTATTTTATATTTTTGAAGGTTAGGGTATTTATGTAATATTTTTTCTATTTCTTCATAAGATTCTTTATCGGTGTCTTCTGTTTTACATTCATCACATAATACCCTTACAAGCCTTTGGGAAAGAACTCCTATAAGACTTGAAGCTATTAAAAACGGCTCGACTCCCATATCCATAAGCCTCGTAACGGTAGCGGCTGCGTTGTTGGTATGAAGGGTTGATAGCATAAGATGCCCTGTAAGAGCTGCCTGTATGGCGATTGTCGCTGTTTCTTTGTCTCTTATCTCTCCGACCATTATAATATCCGGGTCCTGTCTTAGAATACTTCTAAGTCCGGAGCTGAAAGTCAAGCCGACTTTTGGGTTTACCTGAATTTGGTTAAT
>JBDONV010000144.1:0-3013 GCA_039831165.1 Nautiliaceae bacterium
GTCTCGGAGAAGAATCAAGATGGGTTCACTATGGAATGACAAGCTCCGATACTATCGATACGGCCGTTGCACTTCAGATGAGAGATTCTTTAAAAATTATAATTGATGATGTTAAAATGGTAATGGACTCAATTAAAAAAAGAGCCTTAGAGCATAAATATACATTGATGGTTGGTAGAAGTCATGGAATTCATGGAGAGCCTATTACGTTTGGATTGGTTTTAAGTATTTGGTATGACGAAATGAAAAGGCATCTTAAAAACCTTGAAGAAACGCTTGATGTTATCAGTGTGGGAAAAGTAAGCGGTGCTATGGGGAACTTCGCCCACGCTCCAATAGAGCTTGAAGAACTTACATGTGAATATCTGGGATTAAAACCTGCTCCTATTTCAAATCAGGTAATTCAAAGGGACAGATACGCAAGACTAGCTTCCGCTCTTGGGCTACTTGCTTCAACGGTTGAAAAAATCGCCGTAAATATCAGACATTTTCAAAGAACGGAAGTGTATGAAGCGGAAGAATACTTCTCTAAAGGTCAAAAAGGAAGTTCCGCTATGCCTCATAAAAGAAATCCCGTTCTTAGCGAAAATATCACCGGACTTGCCAGAGTAATTAGAGCATATGTAAATCCTGCTATGGAAAACGTGGCACTTTGGCACGAAAGAGATATAAGCCACAGCTCGGTTGAGAGATTTTGGCTGCCTGATGCGTTTATTACAACTGATTTTATGCTTCACAGACTAAACAATATCATCTCAAATCTTGTGGTTTATCCAGAAAATATGATGAAAAACTTAAATCTTACAGGTGGACTTGTGTTTTCTCAAAGGGTATTGCTTGAACTTCCAAAAAGAGGAATTAGCCGCGAAGACGCTTATAAAATAGTTCAAAGAAACGCTATGAAAGTTTGGGAAGAGCTTCAAAAAGGAAAAGCACCTATTAATGAAAAAGGTGAGAGTCTGTTTCTTGAAAACCTGCTTAAAGACGAAGATTTAAGAAAAGTTATGAAAGAAGATGAAATTAGAAACTTATTTGATTACAACTATTACACCAGAAACGTAGATAGAATTTATAAAAGAGTGTATGGGGAATAATTTGAATATTGAAGTCGTCAATTTTAGAACCTCAAGAGATTATGAACTTAATTTAAAGCGGATAATTGAAAAGATAAAAAACTCTCCCGCCGATTTTCTTCTTTTTCCTGAAGTATGTTTGACGGGATTTGATTATAAAAACTGGCAAAAAGCAAATGAATTCGGAAAATATGCACTTAACGAGCTCTCAAAACTAAAAAAAACTTTTGCTCTTACCATAATATTAAACAACAAAAATTATTTCTGTTTTTTTGACAACGGACTTATTTACAAAAGGGCTAAATACAATCTTTTCGGAGATGAAAAAAAATATTTTGATATAGGCTCTAAACCTGAAATATTTGAATGGAAAAATTTAAAAATTGCTTCTTTAATCTGTTTTGAGCTGCGATTTATAGAATACTGGATAGATTTTAGAGGAATTGATTTAATTTTAGTACCGGCGAGATGGGGAAAAGAGAGAATAGGACATTTTAAAACACTAAATAAAGCCTTGGCTCTTTCAAACCAATGTTACGTAATAGCCTCAAACAGCGCTAATGAAGAAACTTACGGATGCGTTTTGGACGCATGGGGAGAGGGAATTGAAGTTAAGTGCGAAAGAGGAATTACCGATATAGACATTAACAAAAATAAAAAAATAAGAAAAAAACTCAATATAGGAATATCATGAATGAACTTTTAGCCGATAAACTTGCCGACTTGGTACCTTTAGGTCCAAAAGAGTATAAAGCATTTTGCGAAATCGACAGAAAATATTTCGTACCTGCGGGATTTGAAAGAAAAGCATACGATATTACGGCTCTTCCTTTAGCGGACGGTTCTACCATAAGTTCTCCCTTAACCATTGCGAAAATGACTCATTATCTGGATTTAGAAAAAGTTGATAATGTTCTAGAAATAGGATGTGGAAGCGGCTATCAAGCAGCCGTTCTTTCTAAAATCGTAAGAAGAGTATTTACTATAGACAGAATATGCGAACTTGTAAAAACGGCAAAAGAGAGATTTAATAAGTTAGGTCTTTATAATATTAATGTAAAATGTGATGACGGAAGATATGGATGGAGAGAGTTTGCTCCGTATGACAGAATACTTTTATCGGCTTATATTGAAAATTTGGAAAAAGATTTATTCGAACAGGTAAAAGATGACGGATTTATTCTTGCCCCTGTTAAAAACGGAAATAAACAGATAATAACAAGATTTTATAAAAATGGAAAAAAAGAAGAACTTGAAGCCTGTGAATTCGTACCTATTCAAAAAGGCGTTTTAAGAGATTAGAGATATTTATCTTTTAAGGACATCTTCATAAGCCCATTTTTTTAACGTTTTTTCTATCAAATCCGGAGGAAGAGAAGGTTTATTGTACATACCTTTAAGCGCTCTTTGTCGTTGAGCTTCATATAAAATCACCGCATTGGCGACAGATACGTTAAGACTCTGACTCATACCGTACATAGGAATAATAACTTTTTTATCGGCATATTTTATACTTATTTCACTAGCCCCATCCACCTCGTTTCCAAGCACGACCAAAGTAGGTTTTGTATAGTCAACTTCCCTAAAATCCACCGTATCTTTATCTAAAAGAGTAACAACAACCTGATAACCTTTCCTTTTTATATTTTTATAAAATTCTTCTATATCTTCAACATACTCGTGAAAAATCCACTTATGGGCTCCCATCGTAATTTCATTGTTAAGTCTTACTTTTTTTTGATGTCTGTAATAAAGTTTTCCTACATTGACAGCGTCGCATGTCCTAACAATAGCCGAAAGATTATGGGAAGAATAAACATAATCCATAAAAACCCTAAGAGTCCACTGTCTGGTATATAAAACCTTTTTCATTTTTTCAAGTCTCTCATCAGTAACCAGATACAAAACACTCCTTTTTATTGAAATTATACTATTTTTAA
>JBDONV010000205.1:0-2982 GCA_039831165.1 Nautiliaceae bacterium
TTAAGAAGTCTTTTAGTATGGTCTTGAAGTCTAAAAATAGCCAGTCCATCTTCCGTCTGATAAGCCCTTGTTCCTTCAAAAACCCCGTTTCCGTAATGAAGCGTATGAGTTAAGACATGAATTTTAGCCTCATCCCATGGAACAAAATTCCCATCCATCCATATATATTTCGCCTTATTCATAATTATTATCCTTTTTTTAAAGAATTTTATCAAAAATTTGTTATCATTACTATAAAAAGCTTTTAAGGAGAAAAAATGGGAATTATTCCTGAAAAATTTTTGGAAATTTTAGGTATTAAAAAAATAGAAAACAACGAACTAATTGCAAAAAAACTGATAGGCTCAACAGAAGAAGAGGGAGAAATTAAGGAAATTATAAACCCCTATACCAAAAAACCTACTACAAAATTCGTAAAATGTACTCCTCAAGACGCTAAAAGAGCACTTGAAACAGCAAAAGAAGCATTTAAAAATACAAAAAAATCCCCTCTTCATCAAAGAATTAACTGGATAAACGACGTAGCTAACAGACTTGAAGAAAAAAAAGAGGAATTTGCCAAATATATTACCCTTGAAGTAGCAAAACCTATTTCCCAATCAAGAGTGGAAGTCCAAAGATGTATAGAAAATTTAAGAATTTGCGCGGCCGAAGGGTATCATATTTTAGGAGAAACAATCCCTACAGACGCAACCCCAAGCGGAGCAAAAACAACATCATTTTATAAAAGAGTACCTGCCGGAGTGGTTGTAGCCATTACACCTTTTAATTTTCCTTTAAATCTTGTAGCTCATAAAATAGCTCCGGCATTAATTTCAGGAAACAGTGTAGTATTAAAACCGACTCCGGAAGCTCCTTATACGGCGTATGCGTTCGCAAAACTTTTTATTGAAAGCAAATATGCTATTAAAGATGCCTTGAGCGTAGTTTACGGAGACGCTGATGTCGGAAGCACGCTTGTAAAAAGCCAAATTCCAAGGGTTATCAGTTTTACAGGAAGCGTACCTGTGGGAAAAATAATTACTCAAAACGCGGGAATTAAAAAAGTAGCGCTTGAGCTTGGAGGAAACGCGGCGACTTTTGTGGAAAGTACGGCCGATTTGGATTGGGCGGCTAAAAGATGCGCCGTTGGAGCGTTTGCAAACTCAGGTCAAGTATGCATTTCTCTTCAAAGAATATACGTGGATGAAAAAATTTATGAAGAGTTCGCTCAAAAATTAGGAGAAGAAGCTTCTAAGTTAAAAGTTGGAAACCCGTTTGATGAAGATACGTTTATGGGACCGTTAATTAGTGAAGAAGCGGCTATTAGAGCAGAAAACTGGATAAAAAGCGCCGTTAGTGAAGGTGCTAGAATAATAGCCGGAGGTAAAAGGGAAAAAAATATTTTATACCCTACAATCTTAGCGGACGTTACTGATGATATGAAAATAGTATGCGAAGAAGTATTTGCCCCGATTGTTAGTCTTGTAAAAGTAAAAAGCTACGATGAAGCGGTTGAGAAAATGAACAATTCCCCTTACGGGCTTCAATATTCAATGTTTAGCAACAGAATAGATTTGATGAATAGAGCAATTGACGATTTTGAAGCCGGAGGGGTTATTATAAACGATATTCCAACGTTAAGATTTGATATTCAGCCATACGGGGGAGTCAAGCTCTCTGGTATAGGAAGAGAAGGGGCTAAATACGCAATCGAAGAAATGACGGAAATTAAAACGGTTATTATCAGGTAAAAAATCCATTCCGACAACCCGCTCCTTTTTTTATTTTCCATCTTCCATAATATATTCGGCAAAAGCAAAACTAGCCGTAAAGGCTGGGCTTACCGCGTTAAGAACATGTATTTGGTTTTCCTTTTTTTCTACAAGAAAATCCATAACCAATTCAAGTGTTTTAGTATCAAGAAGCTGAGCTCTTATTCCAGGAGTCATAGGTTTAAAATCTCCTCTTAAGTTATGAACCAGTTTTTTAGCTTCGTTTATAAGATTTTTTGGAATATAATATCTCATCTCATAAAAAGCCAAATCCCTAAATCCAAAAGCGTTTGTAAAGAATAATTTAGCTTCAAGAGAGATTATCTCTAAAAACTCCCAAAAATTAAATCTTTCAAACCCCGTATAATTTTCCCTCCAAAAAGCCGGAATAGCAGTAGGCCCTATTTTTATGCTCTTATCGGCCATAAGAGTAAAATGGACTCCCAAAAACGGATTTTTTATATTAGGCACGGGATAAATCTGCGTTTTTATTTTATCGGGACCTAAATATTTTCTATAAAGCCCTTTAAAAGGAAGCATTGTATATTTTAATCCCACTCCAAACGTATGGGCAATTTTATCCGCATAAAGCCCGGCGGCGTTTATTAAAAAATCATAGCTTTTATTATATTTTTCAAAAGGAGTATTAAAAATAAATTTAACGCCTTTACTTTCCAGCTTTTCTTTTAATACTTTGCAAACTTCTCTTGGATTTACCGTTGCCGTATTCGGAGAATAAAGGGCGTATTTATACGTTTTTGCGTTAGGGTCTATCTTTTTTGCTTCTTTTTCTGTAATAATATAAGCCCCGGCATTATTGGCTTTGCTTCTTTTTTCAAGTTCAAAAAGAGTTTGAACCTCATCTTCATTCTTCGCTACTACAAGTTTTCCTGTTTCATTTACGAAAATACCGTTTTCATAGCAAAATTCTTTCATACGCATATTACCGTCAGCCGTAAGCTTAGCCTTTAGGGAATCGGACGTATAATAAAACCCCGCATGCAAAACTCCGCTGTTTTTACCGCTTGCGTGAAAGGCTTCGTGAGGTTCTTTATCTATTATTACAATCTTATCGTCAGGATTTCTTTTTATCCATTCATACGCAAGCGTCATTCCTATAATTCCGGCTCCTACTATAAGCACCTTTTTCATACTTTTCCTTTAAAATCCTAAATTTATAATTTTCCAGAGTCTTTCTATTTCAAAATCATCAAACAAAAGAGTTTTC
>JBDONV010000209.1:0-2974 GCA_039831165.1 Nautiliaceae bacterium
TGTAAGCTTTATAATCCCATGAATTAAGGGCGTTTGCCTGGGTGGAGAGATGAATATCTATCTCAGGGGCTATTTCTTTAGCTTTTGCTATAACCCCTAAAGTAGATATTATCATAGCGTCAACGCCTATTTCTTTTAATTTTTTTATATGGGATTCTACTAGCGGAAGTTGATTTTCAAAAGGGAAAGAGTTAACAGTGGCATAAACCTTAACCCCTTTTTTATGAGCGTAATCAACGGCTTTTTTAAACGTTTCATAATCAAATTCTTTACCGCTGTGACAACGCAGAGAAAAATGACTAACTCCCGCATATACCGCATCGGCTCCGTATTTAACCGCTATTTTAAGCTTTTCAAAATCTCCGGCGGGAGCTAAAAGTTCAGGTTTTTTCATAATATTATACTCCAAACTGTTCAAGTAGCGCTTCTATCTCTTCTTCACTGACAGTCTCTCCGGTGTCTCCGTGAATATGAGAAGCGCTTTTTACTCTCTCTTCATCTTCCATCTTGCCTTCGAAAAGTTTGTTCATATATTTAATAAGGGCTCTCATAATATTTATAACTCTTTCAATTTTCTGACGATGGATATCCTGATACTGCATAATATCCATAGCCATCATAATTTTTTCCTGGGTGGCTTCGTTTGCTTCTATCGCTTTTTGGACTTTTTCTATCATTTTATCTATTTCCTCAAGCTCTTTTTCAAATGTTTTGATATGAGGAAATTTTTTGTGAAGCTTTCCAAAAAGTTCTTTTTCATGATTTAAAAAATTTAAAACATCCTGCAAATCGTTGCTAGCTTCACTTACGGCTACGGAAATTTCGTCCATAATATCCAAAATCTGTATGGCTTTTTCCTCAGATTCTTTTGTTACTTCGTCAAGCTGTGCCACCACTTTGTGTTTATCATCAGCCGGAGGCGGATATACCTCTTCTTTATCTTTAGAAGAATCCTCTTCTTTAGCACTCTCTTCCCCTACCGCTTCTTCGGCTAAAGCGTCGATATCAACATCGCCTTCCATTAACGCGTCTAGTTCTTCTTGAGTCATAGCCACCCTTTTTTGGAATTATTATATATAATTTCACCCAAAAAGGCAAAAAAAATGATTGATATTCATAATCACACCCCTTTATGTAACCATGCAAAAGGGGAGCCTGAAGAATATATTCAACAAGCTATAAAAAAAGGAATAAAAATATACGGTTTCGCTGACCATGCACCCATGGAATTTGATAAACAATACCGTATGGATTTTAACGATATGCAATCTTATGAACAAAAAATAAAAAAACTACAAAAAAAATACAAAGAAATCAAAATATTAATAGGATACGAAGTAGATTTTACACCTGTTAAATACCTCGATAAAAGAGTTATAAACGCTCCGGTGGATTACCTTATAGGAAGCGTTCACTTTTTGGATAACTGGGGGTTTGATAATCCTGAATTTATAAAAGAGTGGGATAAAAGAGACGTTGAAGATATATATAAAGAATATTTTTACCATATTGAAAAACTTGCAAATTCCAAAATTTTTAATATAATAGGGCATATAGATTTAATAAAGGTATTCGGTTACAAACCCAAAACACCTATAAAAGATTTGGCCAAAAATGCCGTTAAAGCGATAAAAAAAGCAGGCTTAGCGGTGGAAGTAAATACGGCAGGACTTAGAAAACCGGTAAAAGAACTTTATCCCGGGGATGAAATTCTGGAAATGCTTTTAGAAGAAAATATAGACCTCACTACCTCAAGTGACGCACATTCAGTGGAACAAGTCGGATTTATGTTAAAAGAAACTACTGAAAAACTCAAAAAAATGGGAGTGGAAAAACTAGTCTATTTTGAAAACAAACAAAAAAAATATTTTAAAATTTAAGGGGAAAAATATGATTTATTTAAGCTTGTTAATGGCAATAAGATTTTTAGGACTTTTTATAGTTATGCCGGTATTGGCCCTGTATGCTATGAAATTGCAAGGCGCGAATGAATTCAACGTGGGAGTGGCTATAGGGGCATATGCACTCTCTCAGATATTCCTTCAGATACCTTTTGGAAAACTAGCGGATAAATATGATAAAAAAGCAATTTTAATACTAGGACTTTTATTATTGTTGCTCGGAAGCCTTGTATGTGCCTTTGCAGACAATATTTATACCCTCATTTTTGGAAGACTTCTTCAAGGTGCCGGGGCCATAGGAGGCGTTATTTTAGCCTATATGGCAGATTTATCCGATGAAAACACCAGGGCAAAAATATTTGCCAGAATGGGTCAGTTTATAGCGTTAAGTTTTGCCATTTCTATGATTTTAGGTCCTACTGTAGGGACTAAATACGGTGTGGATAAACTATTCTTATTCACCGCTTTTCTGGCTCTTGTTTCCATTTTTATCGTAATAAAAAAAGTCCCTCCCGCACCTAAAATAAAACATCATATGCCTGAAGCCAAATTAAGTGATATTTTAAAACATAAAGAACTTTTAAAACTTTTTTTCTCCGGATTTATGCAAAAAGGTCTTATGAGTGTTTTTTTCTTGCTGATACCGTTAATTTTTACCTCTGTTTTTCAATGGCATAAAAACGAACTTTGGAAAGTTTATATTCCTGCTTTAATATTCGGCTTTTTTGCTCTTCCTCTAGGAGCCGTGCTAGCGGAAAAAAAAGGAAAAGGAAAATTGGTGTTTATATTAAGCGCGATATCCATAACAACCGCATTAATCCTTTTTTTAGCGGGATTAAACATATCTTCTCCTATATTAGCCGTTATGGGAGTAATCATATTTTTCTTCGGTTTTAACCTCTTAGAACCGGTTTTGCAAAGTTTCGTAAGCAAAGTGGCTTACGCCCATCAAAAAGCAACCGCCCTTTCAACATCAAACACTGTTCAATATCTCGGTATCTTTTTAGGAGGGGCTGTTGCCGGTTATTTTCTAAAACACGGAATGCTAAAAACGTTTTTAACACTTGCTATTT
>JBDONV010000132.1:0-2968 GCA_039831165.1 Nautiliaceae bacterium
CTTTGCCAGATAAAATAAATGATTTAGACAAAAAAATTTCTCTTTTAAAAAATCATCAAACAGTTACTCAAGAATTACAATATATTTATTACAAAAAAATAAAAGAAGTTTATTTAAAAAGATTGTATGAATTACAAAAAAAACTGCCGGAATTTGAAGAAATTTTATTGGAAAAATTAAAAAATATAAATTTTGATATAAAAAAAGCCAAGAATAATATTAAATTATTAAAAAAAAGATTAAGTAAAGTTCAAAAATATTATGAAAAATTGAATATAGAACTTCAAAAATGGCAGTTATTAAATAATAAAGAAAAAATAATACAAATTCAGAAAAAAATAAGCTTTTATGAGAAAAAGCAACGGAAAATATATATAGGATTATTTAAAAATCAGCTTATTATCTGGCTGAATTATATAAAAAACCGTAATAAAAAAGCTTTAGAAAGTGATAATGTTTTATTAAATTATTCAAAAAATATAGGAAATGAATATTATAAGGCGGTAAGAGAAATTATAAGGGATTTCGAAAAAAAAGTTTTTGGTTCTAAGCTTCTTATTTACAATACTAAAAAAGAAGCGGAAATAACACTTCAAAAAATTAAAAAAATAATCAATTATCCTCTTTTTAATATAGACGGTAAAACTATAACGCCTGTTAATTTCGCTTTAATGTTTTTAATTTTTATTATCGGTTGGTATATAGGAAAATATTATAAGAATTTTATTTATAAAATAAGAAAAAAATATAAAATGTCTCATTCGGTAGCAACACTGCTTGGAAATTTTGGCTATTATGCAGTGCTTATTATTTCTTTTTTGAGTGCCTTAAAGGCTGTAGGGCTTGATTTAAGCTCTCTTACCATTATAGCCGGTGCATTGTCGGTTGGGATAGGTTTTGGTCTTCAAAATATTGTTAGCAATTTTATAAGCGGAATTATTTTAATGTTTGAAAACTCTATGAAAGTGGGTGATTATATACAGATTGATGAAAACACAAAAGGGGAAGTTATTGATATTTCAATGCGTTCTACCATTATAAGAACAAATGATAATATTGATTTGATTATTCCCAATCAGACTTTTATTCAAAATAATGTTATAAACTGGACTTTAAACGATGATACGGTAAGATTTAGGGTGCCTTTTGGGGTTGAGTATGGAGTTAAAATAGAAAATGTGGAAAAAGTTATTTTAGATGCTTTAAAAAAATCAAATCTTCCTTATATTAAAAAACATCCGAAGTTTGATGTAACCCCCAGGGTGATTTTTATAGAAATGGGGGACAGTTCTCTTAATTTTGAACTTTTTGTGTGGGTTAAAGGGGAATATGCTAGACGACCTAGAAGAACAAAAAGCGAATTTTTAAAAATGATTTATAAAGCGTTAAACGAAGCTGGTATAGGAATTCCTTTCCCTCAGCAGGATTTACATATAAAAGACAGCGTGCCGTTTGAAATTAAAATAAAAAAAGATTAAAAACGGAAAAATTATGATATAATTTCAATTGCCCCAGCCCTGTGCAAGGGGCGGTGGAGGCAACGCTTCAGGCCCGGAAGGGAGCAGAGCACCTCCATCGCTCCTGTGCCGCAGGTTTCTGGGGTCTTTAATGTATTTTAATATAATCACAGACACTTATATTTTACTTATCGCTTATTTACTAAGATACATTGACAAATGTTATATAAAGTTATATAATAATAAAAAATTTAAGGAGGGGAATATGGAAGTATTCGTACAAGAGTTAGAAGGTAGTGTTAAAAAATTGCAAAAAGCGCTTGAAAAAGAAAGAAGAAAACTTGCGGAAATTGAAGCCGAGCTTGAACCAGTAAAAAATAGGCTCGTAGAAATAGAAACGGAGCTTTTAGCTATTCAAAGAGAAATTAAAGAAAATGAAGCAAGAATAAAAGATATAAATAATCATCTAAAAAGAATTATGCAAAAAACTCTTGAGGCGGAAACGGATAGAGAAATTGAGATGCTTGAGAGAGACAGGCAAAGACTTTTAAAAGAGTTAAGTCAAAGAAAAGCAAGGATTGCCGAATTAAAAGAAAAATATCAAAATCTAGTAATGGAGGAAAACGATTTAGTTAAAAAAGAAGTTGAACTTGAAGAGAAAAAACATCTGCATGAAGAAAGAATTCAAAAATATATTCGCAAAATAGAACAGGCTATGCGTGATATTCAAAGAGAGCTTGACAGATATAAAGTGATAAAATAATTGGCTTAAAGCAACCTTCCCTGTGTTGCTTTTATCGGAATAATTCTTTCATCTACTATCGGCTCGCCTATAGTAAATCCGTAAAGCGTTAAAATATTAGGGTTGTTTAAAATTTCTATACTGATTAAATCGTCAAAAAAACATCCTATGCCGCATCCTCTTAGATTTTTTGCTTCAGATTCTAAATATAAAATATGACCTATCATCCCGGCTTCAAACATTGCTAGTTTATAATGGTAATCTTTTTTTATTTCACTTTTATTTATTATCATAGAAATACTAAAAGCACTGTCTCTTCCTAAATCCTGAGTGCAGTTTATAAATTTGGCAGCTTGACTGAAGTCGCCTTTTTCAAAGATATCCAACGTATTGTTTTGTCTGTCAAAATAATATATTCCGCTTTCAAGTCCGTCAATTCGGTTTGCGAATATTACAAAATCAATTTTGTTAAGTCCGGCGTTTGTATCAAACGGAGGAATGTTTCTAGGAAGGGTTTTATCTAAGATATCCAAAAATTCCTCTTTTTTAATATATGTATCTTTGAAACCGAGGGCACTTCTTCTATTTTTTATAATTTCAAACGCATTAAAAAGTGAAGATGAAAAAGAGATTGGAAAATCTTTAAATTCAGGGATAAAAGATTCTTCTCTTTTTAGATATTTTGAGCTATCGAAAATAATATCCCATTTTATCGAATCTTTGGTAAGAGGAGAATAATCCAGTAAAAATTCAAGTTTTTTAAATGCTT
>JBDONV010000254.1:0-2942 GCA_039831165.1 Nautiliaceae bacterium
TCGGAGATGAAAAACCCAATAACGTATACGGATTTAGTAAACTTATGATGGACAATCTTGCAAAAGAGTATTATGATAAAATAAGAATAGTGGGGCTCAGATATTTTAACGTATACGGTCCAAGGGAATATTTTAAAAACAAAACCGCTTCAATGGTGCTTCAGTTCGGACTTCAGCTGTTAAAGGGTGAAAGTGCCAAACTTTTTGAGGGGAGCGATAAAATACTAAGGGATTTTATTTTTGTAGAAGACGTAATTCAGGCGAATATAAAAGCTTGTGAAGCCGATAAAAACGATGTATATAACGTAGGGACCGGGATTGCCAGAAGCTTTCAGGATATTGTGGATATTCTTAAAAAAGAGCTTAATATAAAAAGAGAGGATATTTATATCCCAAATCCTTACATAGGGCAGTATCAGTTCTTTACACAGGCGGATATTGAAGACACGAAAAAACACCTCGGATATGAACCTAGGTTTTCTTTAGAAGACGGAATTAAAGCGTATCTGCCGGAGATTGTAAGAGTGTGGAAGGAAGAAGGATGAAGGTGGAAGGATGAAGAGAAGAGAGAACAGTTATAGAAATTTAATTGTTTGGAGAAAATCAATGTTGTTTGTAAAAAAAGTTTATGAAATATGCAAAGACTTTCCACAAGAAGAAATATACGGATTAACATCTCAAATTAAAAGATCGGCTATTTCAATTCCAAGTAATATTGCTGAAGGAAAAGGACGAGGAACAAATAAAGATTTTATTTATTTTTTACGTATTGCATTAGGTTCTTTATATGAATTGCAAACTCAACTTGAATTAGCTTATGAATTTAATTTTATTGATAACATAGAAGATATAAATAATTTGTCTATTGAAATAGAAAAGATGATTAATTCTTTAATAAAATCAAAAAAGGAAAACAATGAATAAATCCTTTACCCTTCAACCTTCCCCCTTCCCCCTTCAACCTTCTCCCTTCCCCCTTCCCCCTAAAGTAGCCGTAATCGGCGATTTTATGATAGACCATTATCTGTGGGGGAAGAGTGATAGAATATCACCCGAAGCTCCGGTACCGGTGGTTGAGGTTATAAAAGAAGAAGATAGACTAGGAGGTGCCGGGAATGTTGTAAACAATCTTCTTGCACTAGGAAGCGATGTTCTGGTATCGACGGTTGTGGGAAAAAATTCACAGAGACTTTTAGATTTGTTAAAAGAAAAAAATATAAAAACGGATGGGATATTTATTGACAAAAGCCGCGAAACGATTATAAAAAGCCGTGTAATAGCCGGGAATCATCAGGTAATAAGATATGATAAAGAAACAAAAACTCCTATTTCAAATGAACTTGAAGAAAAGATATTAAGTTATTTAAATGAAAATATGGAAAAAATAGATTTAATACTTCTCAGTGATTATGAAAAAGGCGTTTTAACCAAGTCTTTAACTCAGAAAATTATTAAACTTGCTAACAGAAACAATAAAAAACTTATAATTGACCCAAAAAAAGATTTTTCAAAATATATAAACGCCTGGATGATTAAACCTAATAAAAAAGAGCTCTCAACTGCCGCCGGAATGGATATAAATACCCAAGAAGATCTGATTAAAGCGGGGTGGAAGGTTAAAAAAGAGCTTAATTTGGATTATCTGCTTGTGACACTAAGCGAAGAGGGAATGGCTCTGTTCGGGAATGAATATATAAAAATCCCTACAATCGCAAAAGAAGTATATGATGTTACGGGTGCCGGAGATACCGTTTTGGCAAGTCTCGGGTATTATTTGAGTAAAAACGAAGATTTGGTTGAGGCCATGAATTTTGCAAATGCCGCCGCCGCTGTGGTTGTGAGTAAAATAGGAAGCGCAACGGTAACATTGGAAGAAATTGAAGAGACGGAAAGAAGAATTGACAACAGCGTTGATTATAAAATAGTGGATTATGAAAAAATAGCTCATATTTCAAACGATCTTAGGGTAAAAAATAAAAAAATAGTTTTTACAAACGGATGTTTTGACATATTGCATTTAGGGCATGTGAAATATCTTCAAAAAGCAAAGGCGCTTGGAGATAAACTGATAGTGGGCGTTAATTCCAACAATTCTGTTAGCAGACTCAAAGGCCCTGAAAGACCTGTAAACGATGAATATGACAGGGCATATCTTTTAGCCAGTCTTGAAGTTGTGGATTATGTTGTAATTTTTGAAGAAGACACGCCTTATGAACTTATTAAAAAAATTAAACCGGATGTTTTGGTTAAAGGTAAAGATTACGAAGGAAAAGTTGTAGTCGGAAGCGATATAGCGGGGGAAGTGAAACTTATTGAATTTGTAGAAGGAAGAAGCACCACCGGAATAATTAAGAGGATGAAGGGAGAAGGGAGAAGGATGAAGGGAGAAGGCGGAAGGATGAAGGGGGAAGGGAGAAGGATGAAGGGAGAAGGAAAATGGAGAATTTAAAAAAATGTTTAAACGAGCATATAAAAACCGCTGAAAAAATGGAAAAACTGCTGCCTTTAATAAAAGAGGCCGCCAAATTTTGCCTGAATGCATTACAAAACGGAAATAAAATACTTCTTTGCGGTAACGGAGGAAGCGCTGCAGATTCCCAGCATATAGCAGCCGAACTTAGCGGCAGGTTTAAAAAAGAGAGAATTCCTCTTGCAGGAATAGCGCTAACGACCGACACGTCGGCACTTACGGCCATCGGAAACGATTACGGATATGAATATGTGTTTTCAAGACAGCTTGAGGCATTGGGTAAAGAGGGGGATGTGTTAATAGCCATATCCACAAGCGGCAATTCCCATAACGTAATAAAAGCAATTGAAAGCGCTAAAAAAATAGGCTGTAAAGTTATAACTTTAAGCGGAAAAGACGGCGGCAGAATGAAAGAAATGGGTGATGTGAATATTGTAATTCCATCAAACGACACACCGAGGATTCAGGAAAT
>JBDONV010000220.1:0-2938 GCA_039831165.1 Nautiliaceae bacterium
TATGAACAAGTCCGTTCTTGCAACAGGTATGACAAATCATCAAATAAACAAGATTAATACAAAAAACATCTCGTTTTGGCCGTACAACATCTTAAAAGCGTTTAATAAACTTAAAAAACATTCTCCTTACGACATAATTATTATCGACCCTCCAAGTTTTCAAAAAGGAAGTTTTATTGCAAGTAAAGATTATATAAAAATTATTAAAAAGTTAAATTCACTCTCTTCTAATAATACTATACTAATAGCATGTATCAATTCACCTGATTTTTCTACAGAAGAACTTGTAAAAATGATAACAGAAAATTCGGGGTTTAAATTTGAAAAAAAAATCAATCCCCCGAAAGAATATATAAATTCAACTCTTAAAAGTCTTGTTTTTAAACCTTCTTAACATTAAAGACGTCTACTAAATCCAAATCTTTCAATAAAGAATATAAAATATCAGATTTTACTTCTAAAAATACTTCTTTTCCCTCATCTTTTAACTGCATTAGATACCCTATAATACTACTAGGAAGTCCAAAACTATCGTTTATTTTTAAATAAACGGTATTATCTCTCATACTCTTTAATGCATCAATAATTTCCTGAGCATCATTAATTGTTTTTATTATCCCATTAACCTCTATCTTATTACCACTTACACTTAACCTCATTTCATCCATTTTTTCTCCTTAAATTCTATATTTATTTATAGTTTCTTTCAGTTTCTTAGCATAAGACGAAAGCTCTTGTGCAATTTTTGAAAGTTTATCGCTCAGAAAACTACTTTTTTTAGCCATATCTACAACAATAGCCATCTCTTTCATAAGCTGTTTTGTTTTTGTAGCTATATAATTTGTTTTTTTAGTTGCTTCTTTGGCTACTTTTATAGTACCTTCAAGCATATTTTTAGTTTCCACTGAATCTTTTACTAAACTAGAAGTGGCATCTGTCACATATAAAATATCTTGGGAGTTTACATCTATTTTATAATCTATATCTTTAACAGATTGAATAATAGCCTGAATAGTTGCATCTATTTCTTTTAAAGACTTTTGAGTTCTTTCAGATAATTTTCTTACTTCATCCGCAACAACGGCAAACCCTCTTCCGTATTCCCCGGCTCTTGCCGCTTCAATAGCAGCATTTAGCGCTAATAAATCTGTTTGGTCGGCTATCTCTTTTATCATAGAAACAACATTTTGAATCTGCTCCGCTTGAGAGGAGAGATAAGTAATCGCATCTTTTAACTCAAGCTGAGAATTCGAATTAGTTTGAATCTTTTCTATTACACTATTTAAATCCTGAATAAATTTATCGAGTATTAAATAAGTTTTTTCGGAATTTACGGTCGTAGTAGTTATCATCTCTTCGGTAATATCAAGATTAGGGGCAATATCGTTTACTAAAGCATTTACTTTTTCGCTACTTTCAAACTGCTTTTGTATATTTTCTTTAAGTACAGAAGCTTCTTTTGCTATCTCTTCTGCAAGTGCGGTATTGGAATTTGCAATAGATTGAGTCGTCCCTATTAAATCTTTTAAGGACTCTATTAAATGATTAATGGAATCTACAATATCCTTTATTTCACCTTGAGAATAACAAGAAATATTATTTGATAAATCATAGCTTGAAACTATATAATTTACTTGATTTTTGATAGAATTGATAGGTTTTAATATACTTAAGATAATAATATAAATAATACCTAGTATTAATGCTACAATAATTAATACACCACCTATTTTAATTAAAGCTGTTTCCTTTGCATCAGATTCAAACATTTTAACTTTATTTAAAATATCTTTCGCTATAAAATCGTCAAGCTTTTTTAAATAATTTATTTTTTGTGTAATAGTTTTAAACCAATAAACCGCATCAATTCCAAAATGACCTTCGTTATGTTTTTCAATAGCAATTTTTCTCATTTTATCGACTTCTATCCAAGCCTCTGTTTTAGTAATTTCTTGATATTTTTTTTTCATTTTTTTATCTGCAAAAGTTAAAAAATGTATTATAAAGGCATCTTGCTGGGCAATAAGAGTAATAAATTTTTCATACATTCCCGGTAAAAATTTATCAGCACCAAAAGTAGCGCTAAGAACGGCCCTTTCTATCCCTGCCCTTTCTTTTGCTTGCAAAAAAGATGTATAAGCCGCTAAATCTATAGCAATTACGTGGTGAGGAGCAAATCTTGAAGAAGTTCCTATTATTCTCAAAATAACGGCATTCATCTGAGTATACCATTTTACTTCTTCTTTTACGCTAAGCTCAAAATTATCAACTTTTTTTCTTATTTGGGGAAGTTGATTAATATAATTTAAAAGAGTATTGACTTCTTTTTTTAATTCTTGCGGATATTTTTCAAAATTAAACTCCTCAATATAATTTAATAACTCTTTTACTCTTTTATCCGTTAAAATTCTCTGTCTTGCCAAAATATCTTTAAATTTTTTTCCATGACTTCCTAAAAATCCGGCACTCGCCCCTCTTTCTTTTTGAGTTTCATGAATAAGTTTAGAAAGATAAGTAGATAAATGAACGACATTTTCAACTTTTTGAAGTTTTTTGGACGTGGAAATATAATCGTTTACTTGAGCTAAAATAACAAACGCCCCAAACAATAAAACCAAAATTCCTAAGATAAAAAGCCTTGTTTTAATAGAAAATCTATAAATAAAAGACATCCTTTCCCCTTTCCTTGTTTACAATAGCTTATTGTAACATAAAAAAAGAAAAAAAAGGAGTTATCTATTTACACTACAGGCACTAGGTACTCCGTTTACTCCGTAAATAGGCTGGATCATCTCATTTCCGGCCAAATCCTGCTGATGAACATACTCTATAAATTCAAGAAGCTCCCTTGCCGCTTTTGTAAATTGTTTAGCACTTTCACTATCAGGCCTTGAAACCAATATAGGCTCACCTTTATCTCCGCCTTCTCTAACTGCAG
>JBDONV010000239.1:0-2936 GCA_039831165.1 Nautiliaceae bacterium
TGATAGTTGAAAACCCTCCTCTTGCCAGAGAGCTTTATAAAAGTGTGGAAGTTGACGAAATAATTCCTCCAAAACTGTATAAAGCGGTAGCCGAAGTTCTGGCTTATGTTTATAAAGCCAGACAAAGCGTATAATATTTGATAAAATTTCTAAAAAATAAGAGGGGAGAAAATGACTGAATTATTTAAAAAAGCATGGGAGAGAATAAAAGAGGCGAATAACATAGTTTTAATATCTCATATTAACCCTGACGGAGATGCTCTTGGAAGTTCTCTTAGTATGTATCCCGTTTTAAAAAATATGGCTAAAAAAGTAACTGTCTTTAATCTTACAAAACCTTTACCTGATTATTTAGATTTTTTACCTAATTTTAATAAAGTTACGAATAAACTTCCTAAAAATTACGATTTAATGATTAGTTTTGATTGTGGAAGTTTTGACAGGCTTGGAATTGAAGAAAAACCTCCTTTTTTGATTAATATAGACCATCATATTTCAAATACCGAATACGGTGATATAAATATTATAGACCCAAAAGCCGCTTCTACTTCGCAAGTAGTTTACAATATGTTTAAAACCAACGGGATTGATATAAACGAAGAAAGCGCTGTTTGTATTTATACCGCTCTTGTTACGGATACAGGCAGTTTTCAGTATGAAAGCGTAAACGATAAAGTGTTTGAATGCGCGGCCGATTTGGTAAGATGCGGAGTTAAACCCGATTATGTTGCTAAAATGCTTTTCCAAAGAGACAGACTCTCTCGTCTAAGGCTTCTTGCCAAAGCTTATGATACTATTGAGCTTTGCTGTGATGGAAAAGTTGCTTTTGTAGAGGTTACGAAAGAAATGATGGAAATAACCGGAGCGATAAAAGAAGATACCGATACGATAGTAAACAGTGTAAGGGCTATAGCGAGTGTGGAGGTAGCGGTTATGTTAAGAGAAGATGATGAAGGAATTAAAATAAGCCTTAGAAGTAAAAATTATGCAGATGTCAGTAAAATTGCCGTTAAATACGGAGGCGGCGGACATATAAGAGCCGCAGGAGCTACCTTAAAAGGTGAATTTGATTTTTCAAAAGTTAAAAATATACTAAAAGAGGATTTAAGAGAAATATTAAAAGGTGAGGAATGAAAAAAATTTTTATTTTGTTAATAGTTATTATTGCGGGTATTGCCGGTTTTGTGTTTTTTTCTCCTATGTTTGAAAAAGAACCTCCTACGATTAATGTTTATTCTAACGGATTTACTAATTTAAGAAATCCATTAAAGGTGGAAATAAAAGACAATAGCGGTATAAAAGAGTATTCAGTAATAGCAATAGCGGGTAAAAAAGTATTTGATATAAAAAAATCTGAAAATAGTGCTCTTGGAAAAGAGGTTAATTTGGAAGTTAAACTTCCAAATGTTACAGAAAAAGAGATTAAACTTATAATAAGGGCTGTTGATAATTCTAAATGGCATTTTTTTGCCGGTAACGAAGCTCAAAAAGAGGTTGTTTTAAAAATAGACACTGTGGCTCCTGACGCCCAGATTA
Source organism: Nautiliaceae bacterium (assembly GCA_039831165.1). Taxonomy (GTDB): domain Bacteria; phylum Campylobacterota; class Campylobacteria; order Campylobacterales; family Nautiliaceae; genus Caminibacter. Next base: position 1,537 of record JBDONV010000239.1, read on the forward strand.
TAAATAATTCATATGCCGTTGGAAGAGGGGGAAGTGGGGCGGTTGTTGTTAAAGTTTCTGACGATAATTTAGAAGAGAAATATATTATTGTAAATAATAAGTATAAATTTAAACTTACTCCTTTTGTTAAAGATAATTATTATGCGGCGTTAATTGCCTGGCCTGTAATCGAAAATAAATTTAGTGCAGAGTTGGTAGCCGTTGACAAAGCCGGAAACAGAGTAAGCGTTCATATCCCTTTTTATTGGAAAACAAGGGGGATTTATAACCCTAAAAACGTAAAAATCAATATTACGGATAAGTTTATAAACAATATAGCTAAAAGAGTGCTAGAGCGTATGGGAATGCCTATTCCAAATGACCCTGTTTCAGTGTTTAAAGAAGTAAATGAAAAAGTTAGAAAAATATGCGAAGATAGAATATATAATTACACAAAAGACGTTTACGAAACTAAAATAGATTCATTTTCCATGTCTAGATTCAATCCATTACCGGGAAGTGCTAAAAGAGCGGATTTTGGAGAAATAAGGCATTATTATTATAAAGGAAGTGAAATCTCAAAAGCGGTTCATAAAGGAATAGATCTTGCTAAGATAAAAAGAGCTAAAATATATTCAAGTAATTTTGGAAGAGTGATTGCAAATGAATATATTGGAATTTACGGAAATACGTTAATTATTTATCATAAACTGGGACTTTATACGCTTTACGGACATACAAGTGAATTCAGAGTCAAAAAGGGTGATATTGTTAATAAAGGGGAAGTGGTAGCAAGAACGGGAGCCACCGGTGCCGTATTCGGAGATCATCTGCATTTTGGAGTATATGTCCAGGGAATTCCTGTTCAGCCTATAGAATGGATGGATTCTAGATGGATAAAGATTAATATTATTAATGTTATAAACGGTTCTAAGAAGGTAATTAATAAATGAAACAAAAAACACTTAGAGTTTTTGAGGTAGACGATTTTGAAAAGCTTGAAAAAATAGTCTCTTCTAAATTTCCCCTTTTAAAAAATCATTTTTTTCTTTTAAAAGAGCATAACGAAAAAATAGAGGACTTTTTAAAAGAGAAAGGGTTAAATTATTTTGTATTAAATTCCGAAGCTTTTATAAAAGAAAAGGAAAAAATAATTGTTAAAGAGATAGAAAAAGAGGTTGTAAAAAAAGTAAAGCCTAAAATTTTTGATAGAATTATAAGAAGCGGAGAAGAGATAGTATTAGAAGAAGATGGTGTTTTTTTAAACAGGATAAACGCAGGGGCTAAGGTTAAAGCGTATGGGAATTTGAGTATATTGGATGAAAATGAAGGTTTTATAGAATGTTATGGAGATTATGTGTTTGTTTATAGAAATTTAAAAGGAAATATTATTTTTAATGGAGAAAATTTAGGTGTAATTG
>JBDONV010000002.1:0-2916 GCA_039831165.1 Nautiliaceae bacterium
TATAGTTTCCGCCGTGGGGGACAACCGTCTATTTGAACAACAGATGGAAAAGTTGGCCAAACAATACGGTTTCCTTATTGTGGAAAGGAAATTTTTCCCCGACCATTTTGACTATAGAGGTGTTAGCTTTAACCCCAACTTTTTGTGGATAACCACCCCAAAAGACCTATTTAAGTTGGAAAGAAAGATAAAAAACCTTTTGGCGGTAGATAGAATTTTCCAACTGCCGGAAAATCTAAAACGACAACTTAAGGAACTTTTTATTTCTGCTGATACAGCTTCTTTATAATATTTTTATGCCCAAAACTTGCTATGACTATTTAGATATCGAGCCATATTTATTACAGCAAATAGAATTTTTGTCGGAATTTTTTAATAAAAAATATAAAGCCGTTATTAGTACCTTTTTAGAAAAGGCCGGTTATATGTCCGGTTACCTAAAAAAAGATGATAGCGAGCTAGTGGAAATTATAAATGAAATAAAAATACTCAAAAATAAAATTCATTTCACAAAAAATATTTTAAATTTAAAAATAGAGCTGCAACGTCTATGTAGTTATTTAACCTCACAAGGAAAGCCTTGTAATTTTTCAGAGGAGGATTTTCGACCACTAATAATAGCTTTCCTACTAAAGAAGTATATAGATGAAAAACTCAAGCCTATCTTAAATAAGAATAATGTTGAAGATATAATTATTAATCCTCATTTAGCGACATTGTTTGGCTTACATAGAATTAACGATGAAAGAACTCTGGAGAATTTAATTCGTTTTGAATTAATGCAACATTTAACCCGGAGTATCGTGACTAGCTGGGGAAATTTTGTTGAAAAATTATTACATTATAGTGGGGCCCCCATTCTAAATAACAAAGAGTTTGAAAATTTAGAAATATACCAAGATTTGAAAAAGAAAATGAAAGATAACCAATTAAAAGGAGCCAATTTTGATTTACTAAAAATAAAAAATAGCAGCAAAGATATATATTGTTATTGGTTTCAAATAAAATCTGGCCCAAACACTGTTAATCAACAAATGGCAGAAGGCTTTATACGACTTTTCAAATTATTAAAGCTCCTAACAAAAGAAGTGGAAGGAAACCACGAATTCTTACTAGGATTAACCTATGGGAATAAAAACTTGTTGTCTTCACAAACGCAAACTTTTGTAAAAGAAGGAATTCCAGTATTAGCCGGCAGAGAATTATGGGATTTTCTATCAGAAAAAGAAAATTTTTACAGAATGGTTTTGGAATTAATAGAAATTATATCTCAGGTTTTCTTAGGAGAAAATTTTAATATTTTCTGCTCTATAGAAAATACAGTAAATCAGTTAAAAAGCTTATGGATTCAGAAGTATGGTCTTAATGCAGATTTATGGGAATTATTTATGTAAAGTATAAATAGTCTTTAAAGTGTTTTTAACCGCTTTTGCTATAGCTTTAGAAAGAGGTATAGGTACTGCTTCGCCAAGTAACTTATATTTAATACGGGTAGAACCAACAATTTTAAAATCCTGAGGAAATCCTTGTAATCTTATATATTCCTGAACCGATAGGGGCCTATTTTCATCTGGATGGCCCAAAACAGAGCCCTTCATAACTGGAGATGTCAATAATGTTGGTGAAGGTTTATCCCAAGCTAAACGCCTTAGAAAACCCCTTCTTCCACCTTTTTTTCCGTATTTTTCAGGATCGTTGGGATCATCATAAGCTCCTTTTAAAACTTCCTTTTGAAGATGAGATGGCAAATTTATCCAGCATCCTCCTTCAGGAATATATTGCATATACTTTCCCCAAGAAGGGGGAAAATTTAAAAATTCGTGTTGTTGATTTTTTAAATCAGCTATAGCATCTTTTAATGTAACCCATGGTTCTAATAACCCAGCAGATATTTCCTTCTTGTATTTTTCTGGATTTCCATGCGTAGGGGAAGGAAATTTAAACTCTACATTAATATCTTTTCTAACCCCTACTATGAATAGTCTTTCTCTTTTCTGCGGACTTCCATAATCCGCGGCATTTAAAACTTTAAAAAACGGCTTATAGCCTATAGCCTCTATATCGGATAATAATTTTTTAAAAAAACTTCCTTTTTGATATTCAAAAGGTAATTCTATTCTTTGTTTTTCTAATTCTAATCTTTTATAAAACGAAATATGTTGTAGTGCTGTGCTTAGTAATCCTTTAACATTTTCCAAAACAAATATTGGAGGATTTACTATATTTACAATCCTTAGAAATTCGTATATTAAATCACCCCCCTTAGTTTTCCTTTTGTCATTAGGCCCTAACCTTTTTCCTCCTGTAGAAAAAGATTGACAAGGGGGGCCGCCAATAATAACATCAATGTCTTTAAATGATAAACCTTTTAGTTCTAAAAAATTTTTTAAATCCTCATATTCAACTTCCCTTAAATCTTTTAACCAAAACTCGGTTTCGGGGTAATTTAATTTACTAGTTTCTATAGCATATTTATCAATATCTATTCCCAAGATTATATTAAATCCTTCTTCTCTAAAACCAATATCTAAACCTCCAATACCACAAAACAAAGAAATTACATTCATTTAATTAGAATTATAAGTCCGTTTGTTGCGTTCCTGATGGACATTCTAATTCGGTTAATTGATAAATTTTGCTCTACTGGTTTATTCCTTTATCAAAACCTTTGCAGGGAACTCCTTTTTTGCTCCCAAATTTCTCTTGCTTTTTCTATACCGGCAATAATGTTTTCCGGGCGGGCTGCAAAGCCAGGAATCAAACGAGGACTTTTCCTATTAATCTTATAAGCATTAGAATTTTTAAAAGAGCCTTTTGCGGAAGCCTTTTTCCTTTTAATAGAAGGAGGTGAAAACTGTTTGCCATGCGACAAAAAAAGTCGGAAATTAAATCGGAAAGCTCCTTTGGAAATCAAGA
>JBDONV010000031.1:0-2903 GCA_039831165.1 Nautiliaceae bacterium
GAAAATACAAATCACAGACTATACTTAATAAAAAACGTATTAAATAAATATTACACAAGTCTTTTAACAGATAAAATCAAAGATAAAAAAAATTTAGCGGAAAATAATATTGATAAACTTATTATTTTATTAAAAACTTTTCAAAGTCTTAATTTTAAAAATTATAAACCGTTTCTTTTCAAATACATATATAATTTATACGATGGAGATATAGAGATTATTCAAAATAATAAAATTATTATTTCCAAAAATCCTGAAAATATAGGAAAAAGATTCGATTACAAAAAAATATGCGACCCTTTTGAAAATTACGGGAAATGTACCGTAATAAAAGAGAATAAATTTTATTTAATAAAATACTCTCCGGCATATCATCTTATAATAGAAACCGATTTTAATATTGAGAATATAGACAAAAGTGATATAAATAAAAACATACTCTCAATGCTTAAAAGCATACCGGGAATTATCATTTATCAAAACGGTAAAAAAATAACCGGAGAATTTAAAAAAGACGAATTTTATTTTTTTGAACAATTTAGACCTTTGAATATTTTCTTCGGATTCGGAATTAAATACAGCAAAATCGAAAAACTCTCAAACGAGATAAACAAAGAAGTTATAAAAGAGTTAAAACCTTTTATCCTAACGGTAATAATTATTTACTTGGTTTTGATTGTGTTTTTCTATTTTATATTTTTTACTCATTTTAGAAAAAAAATTAATTTTATTGAAAAAGTGCTTGATGAATACAGTAAAAAAGCAACTACCGATAAACTTACGGGTGTATACAACAGACGGGGATTTGAAAAAGCACTTGAAAAATTTCCATGCCAACACTTTTTAATTGTAGACCTTGATAATTTTAAATACATAAACGATACTTTCGGTCATGAAAAAGGTGATATGGTATTAAAAGAGTTTGCATGGCTTCTAAAAAAATATTTTAAAGACGGTATTATAGGTAGATGGGGAGGAGATGAATTTTTAATATGCACAAATAAAAATAAAAAACAGATAATAAGCATAATAAACACCATCAATAAAAATTTACGGGAAATTCAACAACAGTTTGACAGCAAAATGGAAAAAAAACTTTCTTTAAGCGCAGGAGCTTGTTCTGATAAAGAAGCTCCTTTTGAACAAAGATTTAAAAATGCCGATTTGGCCCTTTATAAAGTCAAAAAGACAAAAAAAGGAAATATTCTGTTTTTTAAAGATATCGATTACATCAAAATGGAAAAAAAAGATTTAAAATAAAGTTTCAACAGTGAAATTTAACTCAAAAGAATAGTGTTTTACAAAATCAAAAGCAGATTTTATATCTTTCTCTTTACCTTCAACTTCCACTATAACACTTCCTTCATTGCCCAAGATTCCCCCGCTTGCTATAATTTTTGCATTTAGATTGAATAAAAAATTTAAAGCTTCTACTTCCGTAAAAACTTCTCCGTAAAAAAATTTAAACATCGCAATTTTACTGCCCATCGCCATATCAACATTTTGACTTGAAGGAACATAATAAGGAATAAGTTTTTCATGAGAAACAGGAATAATGACCCTGCTGCCTCTTGCAGCCGCTTTTATATAAAAATTACCGTAAGTCCCTCCCTTATCATCAGCTACGGCAACCGCGGCGTATTTTTTATCATTTTCATACCACAGAGCGTTTGCCCCTTTTATAAAGTAATCGTCTTTATTTATATCAAAATCTTTTATGTCAACCGTTTTTTTATTATCCAAAACAACGGGGGAAGGTCTTTTTTTAGTAACGTTTAAAGCATTGTTAAAAAAACATCCTGCAATATAAGCATCTTTATATTCAATTCCTAAATGGTAAAGCAGATAATGATTTGTAGAACCATACGCTATATATACCCTTTTTGAAAAATCAATATATTTAATTAAAGCTTTTGTTATTAAATGCTTTTGAGCATGGGTATTAAGTATTATTTGTGCTTTCATTAATAAAATTCCTTAAAAATCTTTCAATTTCAACGGGATCAGATTTTGAAACAAAACCGTCGGCATTAAGGCTTTTAGCCATTTCTTCATTTGATTTTCCGCTCATAGAGGAATTAACTATTATAGGAATATCTTTATAAGGAGAATTTTTTACCTGCTTTATCACTTCAAAACCGCTTTTTTTAGGCATTTCCAAATCAGTAATAATAGCAAATATTTTTTCCTTAGGCGTTGAGAATACAAAATTAATCAACTCTTCCCCGTTTTTAAACAACATATATTTGACATCAAGTTTTTTCATAATTCTTTCCATAACCTTTAAAACTGCTTTTGAATCGTCCGCCACAAGTATGTATTTATCTTTTATACCTAATTCTTTTACAACATCCATTTCTTTTATTTTGGCTTCTTCTATACCAAAAGCCTCATCCACCATTTTTTCCATATCTACAATTTGAATAATTTTATCTTTTTCTCTAACATATCCTATAATCTTTTGATGAGAAGAAATATTATCATTTCTTACAAATTCATCCCAGCTTTTTATTAAAAGGCCATAAGCCTTATATATTCTAACAGCCACTAAAACTCCACTAAAATCACAAATCATTACTAAATAATCTTTACTTTTAATCCCATAGCTACTCAAATCTTTATTCGTTCCATCATAAAAAAACCATTTCCTTAAATCCACTACAGGTATAGTAGTATTTCTTACATTGATAATTCCCTCTATAAAAGGGACTTCACTATTGATTTCCACTACCTTTTCCTGATATTTTAAAATTTCTTTTATTTTAAAAATATTCATTGCATAAACATCTCCGTTTTCTTCAAGGGAAAATGTAAAAAACTGCACTTCGTTTCTCAAATGTAAAGAAGTAATAGCTTCAATCTGATTCATGGTTTTCCTTTATTTTTAGTAATGACTCGCTAAG
>JBDONV010000109.1:0-2898 GCA_039831165.1 Nautiliaceae bacterium
TTTTAAACCTTTTAATTCGTTAATAAGTTTCTCAGCGGTTTTTTCATCTTTTACCAAAATATGTCTCGCTTTTACCTGAGGAGTAGTTTTAAAATAGATATCTTTATTTTCCTCATAAAACTTTTTAGCTTCCGCATCGCTTACTTTGATTTGATTTAGCCTGTTTTTAAGCCACATATCAACGGCAAGTTTCATTTTAGCCGCTTTAAACTGAGGCGTATTTTCGATTGATTTTGCTTTTTTGTAAATTTCAAGCGTTTCAACATACTGCTTTACGAATTGGCTTACGTGTTTTGCAGGAAGGTCTTGGAGTCTGATTCTGTTATCTCCAGTAATTCCCTGAAGATAATAGTTAATCTCTTTTACCGTGATTTTTTTACCGTCAACCGTTGCAAGCACCGTATTATCCGTCAATCCCTTCATAGGCTGACCCAGCATTCCGGCATTGCCTTTCATTTGTCCGCCCATCATTCCAGGAAACGCAAAAAGCGCTCCAGCCGCAATTAAACTACCAATTATAACTTTTTTCATTATATCTCCTTAATTTTTTATATTATAAAGTTTATTTATAAACTTAAAGTTAATTATGCCATATTATGGATAACGTTTTGAACATCGTCTATATCTTCCAAAACCTCTATAAGTCTTTCCACTTTTTCAGCGGTTTCATCATCAACTTCACTCTCATTTGTAGCCACTAGCTGAACGTTACTCTCAAGAATTTCTATACCGTCAATAGCACTAACTGCTTCTAAAACGGCATTAAAATCTTCAGGAGAAGATTCTATAACCAATACTTCATCAAGTTCCTTTATATCTTCTGCTCCCGCTTCTATAGCGCTTTCCATAACCTGCTCGTCTTTATCGCTTCTGTTTATTACGATAACACCTTTTTTTTCAAACATCCAAGCAACGCTTCCGCTAGTACCAAGACTTCCTCCTGCTTTTTTAAAAGCGTGTCTTATTTCCGCCACAGTTCTGTTTTTGTTATCAGTCAAACATTCAACCATAATAGCAACTCCGCCAGGCCCATATCCTTCGTATGTTACTTCGCTCAACACAACTCCGTCAAGATTACCGGTAGCTTTATCTATAGCTCTTTGAATGTTGCTCATAGGCATAGAATCGGCTTTTGCCCTGTCAATCGCCAAACGAAGAGCCGGATTATTATCGGGATTACCGCCCCCCTGTCTTGCAGCCGTCATAATGGCTCTTACATGTTTTGTGAAAATTTTTGATTTTTTAGCGTCTTCTTTTGCTTTTATATGTTTTACTTTAGACCACTTATTATGTCCAGCCATACATCTCCTTTGCTAAAATATTTGTTATTATAGCATTTTAAGAGACAAAAAATTAAAAAAAGGGGAAAAATGGTATTAAGAACACCCGAAGAACTTGAAGAAATAAAAAAAAGGTTTTTAGAAAAATATAAAGGGAGCAAAACCGAATTAAACTACCGAAACGATTATGAATTGTTAGTGGCCATTATTTTAAGTGCTCAATGTACCGACAAAAGAGTAAATATGGTAACTCCAGAACTGTTTAAAAAATATCCGGATATAGAAAGTTTGGCATGCGCGGAAGTGGAAGACGTAAAAGAAATTATCAAATCCTGCAACTTTTTTAACAACAAAGCCAAAAACCTTGTAGCAATGGCAAAAACGGTAAAAGAAAAATATAGCGGTCAAATACCAAGGGACCATAAAGAGCTTATAAAACTCCCGGGAGTCGGAAACAAAACGGCAAACGTATTTTTAATAGAAATGGAAGGTCAAAACAGAATGGCCGTAGATACACATGTATTCAGAGTATCCCACAGACTCGGTATTACGGATGCAAAAACGGTTGAAGAAACCGAAAAAGATTTAATAGAGGCTTTTAAAACCGACTTAAACGAACTTCATCAGGCATTCGTACTTTTTGGAAGATATATATGCACCGCAAAAAAACCAAAATGCGAAAAATGTTTCGTAACCGACTTTTGTGTAAGTAAGGAAAACTTTAAACCTTTAAAATAACTATTTTTCCATAACTATTATAAGTTTTTCCGCTTCTTCGCTTCCGTAAAGAGAAATAGGAATAATCTCTTTTAATTTCATTCCGCTTATTTTTTCTATTTCTTCTATTGAGTGATAATATTGAATAATGCTTTTTTGATGCTTTTCGTAACAGTTTTTGTCTTTTTTTTCAAATAACGTAATTTCCGTAATAAGTTTATTATTTTCAAATTCACTGTAAAGAACGGAAAATCTGTTTTTATCTTCGGCTTTAAGAGTGCCTATCGCCAAATCCTCCATAGCATAAATGGTATTTATATCAAAAATGAAATATTTTTCTATTCTCTCTTTTACACATTTAAAAAAGCTTTTAAGTTCTTTTTTATCCATATAATTTATTACGTCAAAAACAGCCGTAGCGCTTTCAAATTTTTTATTAAACTCACAGACATTTACATTATGACATCTGCACCCTTTTTTTAAAGCCTTTTTTACCTGATTTTCGCTTAAATCCAAACCTTCTACTTTAAATCCCTCTTTTTGGGCAATCAAACAAAATTCCCCATTACCACATCCTATATCCAGAAAATTTTTTACATTTAATTCTTTTAACACCTCTATAAATTTATACCACAACATATAAGCCGCTTCTTTATCCAAAAAAAGCTCTTCTACTTTTGCATATAACTCAAGCCCCATAAACTTCCTTTATTTTTTCCACAAGCTCCAGTATTTGAGGCTTTTTAGTTAAAAAAGAGTTTTTATTGGCAATAAGTCTGGCTGAAGAGTGTAAAATAACCTCTTTTTCTTCAAGTCCGTTTTCCCTTAAAGTGCTCCCTGTTTCGACTATATCGACAATAACGTCGCTAAGACCTACAAGCGGAGCCAGTTCAATAGAACC
>JBDONV010000107.1:0-2895 GCA_039831165.1 Nautiliaceae bacterium
TTAAAAAGATACTTACGGTTATTGCCAAAGACTGGAGGGAAAACTCGGGGAAAATTAAAGAAATAGCAAATAATTTTGAGGAATATTTTAAAGCAAGCGAAAAGCGTAAATTTGAGGAAGAAATTAGCGAAAATGTTTTACAAAAAATAAAAGAAAAAAGAGAAATTCCTTTTATTGATACGAAAAAGATAACCGCATGGAACGCTATGATGATAAGCGCACTTTTTAAAGCCGGGGAGTTTGAGCAAAAATATAAAGAAGAAGCCATAAACACTCTTGAAGAGCTTTTAAAAGAGATGTATTAAGCGTTCTTTGAATTTTTCTGATTTACTGCGGGAAATTCAATAATAAACTCCACTCCTTTTTCGCTTTTTACGGTTACTTTTGCTTTGTGGAGATTTAGGATATTTTTTACAATACTAAGCCCTAATCCAAATCCTTTTATGCTTTTATTGTGGGATTCGTCAACTCGGTAAAATTCATCAAAAATAAAAGGAAGTTTTTCTTTCGGAATTCCTATTCCGTTGTCTTTTAGCGTTAAAATTATTTTGTTTTTATTTTTCTTAAGTGTAATATTTATTTTATCAGCTCCGTATTTTATCGAATTTTCTATAATATTTCCTAAAGCTATTTTAAGAAGTGTTTTATCTCCAGTAATTTCATAATCATCTTCTCCAAAATCGAATGTGAATTCTATTTTGTTGGAGTATTTTTCATAAAGCTCAAAAATAAGTTTTTCTAAGTCCACTTTTTCAAAATTGCTTTGTTGATAATTTTTTGTTAGAAACAGAAGTTTTTCCGTAATATCGTTTATATAATTTATCTCTTCGAGAATGTTTTTTAGAAGTTTATCGCATTCTTTGTTTTCGTTCATTAAAGCTACTTCTATTTCGCTTTTTATAATAGCAAGAGGGGTTTTTAGTTCATGGGAAACGTTTGAATTAAAATTTTTCAATTTTTTAAAAGTAAGTTCTATCTGTTTTGCAATGGTGTCTATAAATTTATAGCCTACAAGCAAAACAATAAGGTATATTACAAAAGAAATTACTATCGAAATAAATTTTATAATGGAAATTTTATCGTCGTTGGTGGAGTAAAGAGTGGATATTTGTATAATTGAATTGTCTTTGACTGTGGTATAGGTTAAAACTTTTTCTTTTTTAAGAGGAGTGTTTATTATATTTGTCGAATATCCCTCTTTTACGTTTTGTTTGAATTTATCGCTGTTTATGGTTGTTATTCTGACAAAAAGGGGAAAAACCTTATATTTGTGCTGCAAATCCAAAAGAGTGGATTTATTAAAGTTTTTTGGGTCTATTTGAGAAGCTATTATGGTTAATTTGTCTTTTAAATGAGTATCGAATGATTTTATCAAAGCAAACATTAAAGCGCCTTCAAAAAAGGCTATAATTAAAAAAACGACTAAAGCGTATTTATAAAAAAGTTCGTTTTTAAAATTATTCATCGCTTATTTTGTAACCCATGCCTCTGATTGTTTTTATGAGTTTTTTATCAAATCCTTTATCTATTTTTTTTCTTATATAAGAAATATGGGCTGTAATTACGTTTGAGTGTCTCTCTTCATTCATTTCCCATAAATTTTGTTCTATCATTTCGGGAGTTACTATTTTGTTTTTGTTAATCATTAAAAGTTTTAAAAGCTCAAACTGTTTTGCCATAAGTTCGATAGGTTTTCCTGCTCTTTTTACTTCTTTCGTATCGAGGTTCATTTCCAAATCGCCTACTTTTATAATATTTTCCGGCAGTTTTTTACTTCTTCTAAAAAGAGCTTTAAGTCTTGCTATAAGTTCGTTAAAATCAAATGGCTTTGTCAGGTAATCATCAGCTACGCTTAAGCCTTCTACTTTGTCGTCTATATCGCTTTTTGCGGTTAAAATTAAAGCTGGTGTGAATATTTCATGTTCTCTTAGTTTTTTTATAAGTTCTATACCGTTTATTTTAGGAAGCATCCAGTCTATAATCATAACATCGTATTGGTTGTTTTTTGCCAGATATAATCCTTCTTCTCCGTCTTTTGCAACGTCTACTCTAAAGTTTTGTTTTTTTAAACCTTCTTCTATCGCTTTTGCTAGTTTTTCATCGTCTTCTATTAATAATACTTTCATAGGAGCTCCTTTCTGTTTTAATATTATAATAAAAAATTAATGTTAAAATACATTTAAAATTAATATATAAGGAAATTTTATGATTTTAGCCATTGAGAGCAGTTGCGATGATTCAAGCATAGCCGTTATGGATATAAAAACAAAAAAACTTCTTTTTCATAAGAAAGTTTCCCAAGAACTAGAACACAGTAAATATGGAGGGGTGGTACCAGAACTTGCAAGCAGACTTCATGCTGAAGCTTTGCCTAAAATTTTGGAAGATACGAAAGAGTTTTTTCCTAAATTGAAAGCGGTTGCTGTTACCAATGCTCCCGGGCTTAGTGTTACTCTCCAAGAGGGTGTGATTATGGCAAAAGCTCTTAGTATTTCTTTGAGGATACCTCTAATAGGAGTAAATCACTTAATAGGTCATATTTACTCGCTTTTTATCGGAAAAGAGGAAATAAAACCTATGATGGTGCTTTTAGTAAGCGGAGGTCATACGAAAATACTTAATTTCAACGGGGTAAAAGACGTTTGTGAAATAGCTACCACCCTTGATGACAGTTTCGGTGAAAGTTTTGACAAAGTTGCCAAAATGCTGGGACTTGGATATCCGGGAGGCCCCGTGATTGAAAAACTGGCGCTAAAAGGAGAATGTATTGTAGGTTTGCCGCTTCCTCTTAAAAACTCTCCTGATATCAAGTTTAGTTATTCAGGCATTAAAAACGCCGTAAGGCTTGCTATTGAAGAAAACTTATATAAAAAAGAAGATATCGCCGCTTCGTTT
>JBDONV010000123.1:0-2894 GCA_039831165.1 Nautiliaceae bacterium
ATTAACCTTAGAGGTCCAAAACTTTCATTTAATTAAGGAGTTTTTATGAAAAAGATTACAAACTTAAAAGAATTTGCCTGTACTCCTGATAGATTTCAAGGGGGGCACAGATTATGTCCCGGATGCGCCCACTCTATGATAGTTAGAGAAGTTGTAAACGCAACGGATGATGATTTGGTTGTTTCTTCTGCTACCGGGTGTCTGGAAGTATGTAGTGCGATTTATCCGTATACTTCATGGGACGTTTCGTGGGTTCATGTCGGATTTGAAAATGCGGGTGCCGTAATTTCCGGAGCGGAAGCTATGTATAAAGCCCTTAGTAAAAAAAACAAACTTTATAATGAAGATAAAAGTGTTAAATTTGTGGCTTTTGGAGGTGATGGAGGAACTTATGATATTGGTTTTCAATCACTCTCTGGTGCTGCTGAAAGAGGTCATGACTTTTTATATGTGTGTCTTGATAATGAAAACTACGCAAACACAGGAGGTCAAAGAAGCTCTGCTACTCCAATAGGGGCTCATACTTCTACAACTCCAAGAGGTAGAGTGAGTTATGGTGAAAAACAAAAGAAAAAAGATTTGACTATGATTATGGCGGCTCATGGATGTCCTTATGTGGCTACGGCTATTCCTTCTACAAAACACTGGAAAGATTTGGCGACAAAAGCCGCAAAAGCTATTTCGACTGTTGGACCTACATTTATAAACGCTTTAAGTCCATGTACAACTGAATGGAAATTTAAACCTGAAGAGACAACCGAAATAGCTGATTTAGCTGTTGAAACATGTGCTTTTCCTTTATATGAGATTGAAGACGGACATAAACTTACTATTACTTATAGACCAAAGCAGAAAATTCCTATTGAAGAATATCTTTCAAGACAAGGAAGATTTGCTCATCTTTTCAAACCTGAAAATAAATGGATTATTGAAGAGTGGCAAAAAAACGTTGACGAATATTGGGATTATCTTCAAAGAAGAGAGGAAGCCGGAGTTTAATTTCCTCTTTTTTCTTACCTCTGCTAAATGTACTTTTTTAATACTTTTACTACACTGAAGTTTGTAATTGTTTTACTTTATTTAATCAGTACTGTTTATTCTTTTTTTTATCTATAAAATTAGATACAATATTGTATTGTTTTTTAAAGGAGAATGGATGAAAGTATTGATAGTGGAAGATTCCAAAATGATAAACAATACTATTGCCAAGAAATTAAAGGGGTTAAATTTCGAAGTTTTTCAAGCCTTTACGCTTTCGGAAGCGGAAGAATTATTGGGTAAGCATAAATTTGATTTAATTATTTTGGATTTGCATCTGCCCGATGGCGACGGTATTGATATTATCAGCTATATCCACTCTTTACATGAAACAAAAGTGGTTGTCCTTACTTCTTCTGTTGATTTACAGGTAAGAGAGGAATTATTTAGATATGGTATTTTGGATTATATCGTAAAGGATAAAAACCTTTTATATTCTATTGAAGAAATTATAAGAGTTATAAGAAGAATAGAAGAAAATAAAAATGAGAAAATTTTAGTAATTGATGATTCAAGAGTCGTGTGCAGACAAATTAAAAAAATATTAGAGCCCAGAAATTATAAAGTGGATATTGCATTAAGCGGAAAAGAAGGGTTTGAAAAACTTCGAAAAAATAAATATTCTTTGATAATTCTTGATTTATCATTACCAGATCAAGACGGAATGGAGATACTTGAAGCTTTAAGAAAAGACCCTAAATTTAATATGACTCCTATTATAGTACTATCTGGAATGGTTACACCAAGTATTATAAGAGACGTGCTAAAAAGCGGAGCAAACGACTTTTTACAAAAACCTTTTGTATTTGAGGAGTTTATTTTAAAAGTTGATATTTGGGTTGATTATTTTAAAAAAGAGAGAAAACTTGAAGAAATGACTAAAGAGCTTGAATATATCAATCAAAATCTAAAAAAACTTGTAGAAGAAGAAATTCAAAAAAACAGAGAAAAAGACAAATTAATGTTTTTACAAGCGCGTCATGCTCAGATGGGAGAAGCGATGAGTATTATTGCTCATCAATGGAAACAGCCTTTAAACGCTATTTCTTTAATTGCGGCTTCTTTGGGATTAAAAGCTCAATTTAATAAACTTTCTAAAGATGAAATGTTGGAACTTGTTTCTAAAATAAGTAAGTATACTAAAAATTTAGGTGAAATTGTGGATGAATTTAGAGATTTTTTTAGACCTAAAAAAGAAAAAACGAAAACGACTTTAAAAGAAATTTTCGAAAAAGCCAGAGATTTGGTAGAACCGATTATAAAAGATAAAAATATAGAACTTGACGTTATAGTAAAAGGAGTTAAAGAGATAGAAGTTTATGAAAACGAATTAATTCAGGTAGTTGTAAATATATTAAAAAATGCAATAGATGTTTTAGATGAAAAAAATATAGAAAATCCTTTAATAAAAGTTGAAATAGATACTAATAAAATATCTATTGAAGATAATGGGGGAGGTATTCCAGATGATATAAAAGATAAAATATTTGAACCTTATTTTTCTACGAAGTCTCTCAATGGAACCGGAATAGGTCTTTATATGAGTAAAATTATTGTAGAAGACCATTGCGGAGGGGAATTAAAAGTGGAAAATACTTCTATTGGGGCTAAATTTACTATTTATTGTCCTTAAATCCATTTTTTCTTTTTTAGCCATAGAAATATTCCACCGGCTAATGAAATGTTTATTATCCATACCGCGATATATCCATATTTCCAATCAAGCTCTGGCATATATTTAAAATTCATTCCATAATTTCCGACCACGAATGTTAAAGGTAAAAAAATAAGCGAGATTGCAGCTAGGCGCTGCATAGCTTTATTCATTCTTGTAGATAAAATACCCATATGCAGGT
>JBDONV010000128.1:0-2887 GCA_039831165.1 Nautiliaceae bacterium
TTTTATAAACGAACCCTTAAAAACCTACTCCTCCGGAATGATTATGCGTCTGGCTTTTTCCATTGCGATACACAGCGAGCCGCAGATTCTTATAGTCGATGAAGCCCTTAGCGTCGGGGATGCCCACTTTTCTGCAAAATGCACAAAAGAGCTGAAAAAACTCAAAGAAAAAAACTTAAGCATTATTTATGTCTCCCACGATTTGAATTCGCTTAAAATATTATGCAACAGAATACTGCTTCTTAACAAAGGCGAGGTTGTATATGAAGGCTCACCCGATGAAGCGATAAACAGATACAATTTTTTAATAGCTAAATTAAACAAAAGCAACGAAAGCATCAAAATTTCAAAAGACAGCTCATACGGCACTTTGGAAGCTGAAATCTCAAAGGTTGAAATTGTAGGGGAAGAATCGGGCTCGGACGTTTTAAGCTCGGGGGAAATCGGATATATTAATATCTACATAAAAGCTCACAAAACCGTAAAAAACCAAAACATAGGCATACTCATAAGAGATAAATTTGCACAGGACATATTCGGCACGAATACATACTATTACGGAAAACATTTTGATTTTGATGAAGGAAAAAGATACAAAATCACATTTAAAATGCCCTTTAACATCGCCCCCGGAAAATATACGCTCACCGTAGCGGTACACAGCGGAGAAACCCACACGCAAAACTGCACACACTGGGCGGACAATGTTGCGGAGTTTGAAATAGCCGGGATAAAAGGAAAATTTTTTGTGGGAATATGCCGTCTGACGCCTATAGTTGATGTAAAAACCTTGGATATACAGGAGAAGAAATGATTGAAGAAATAAAAAATCCGCCTGTTAAGGATATATACGCTTTGCTGCGTGAGAAAGAAGGAAAAGAGTTTTACATATACGCATATTATTATATCTACGGCGTACTGCCGGATGAAATGCCCCTTGAAACCTTAAAGGAAGAGATTTTGTTCGGGCTTTTGAGCCTTGAAGGTGAAGAATTTTTAAAAAAAGCCTATATGCTTATATTGAAAAGGGAAATAGACGAAGATGGAAAAAAACATTTTAAAAAACTTCTAAACTACAGGTTAAAAGAAGAAATACTCGACATTATTTCCCGCTCACAAGAGGCAAAAACAAAAAACGCCTTTAAATTCAGACTTAATATTATAAAAAAAATACTTTACAGGTTCCTGTCTTGTGAATACAGATTAACAGAGCGTAACTCTTATAAAAAACTAACTCAAGAAAATATCCGTCTGAATGATGAAATTACGCAGTTAAAATTTGCTTTAGGCGAAATCAAAAATGAAATATATGAGCTAAAACCCAAAAATGTCGCCAAAACCTATCTGCAGGAGGTTGAATACATAAAACACGCGCAAAACGAATGCAAAAGACTTTTTAACCGTGAATGCCGGGATTATTATATTTTGTTTGAAAACATATTTTACAATTCAAACGCCGTAATAGAACTGCAAAAAATATATCTTCCTTATATTAGAGGCAAAAACGTGGTCGATATAGGATGCGGCAGGGGTGAATTCTTAAGCCTTTTGACACAAAACGGCATCAATGCCGTAGGAGTCGAAACCAATCCCGAACTGTGCGGGTATCTCACCGAAAAAGGTTTTAACGTAAAAAATACCGATGCAAACACTTTTTTGAAAAACGCTTCCGGAATAGACACTATCACCGCTTTGGAAGTTATAGAACATATGGATACATCTTATCTTGAAGAATTTATAAAACTTTCTTACTCGGCGCTTAATAAAAACGGCACTGTTGTTTTTGAAACGGTTAACCCCCTTGCGAATACCGGTCTTGGCAATTTTTATATGGACATAACGCATAAAAAGCCCCTTCCTCCCCAGATGATGGCTTTTTGGCTTGAATATGCGGGATTTAAAAACATAAAAATTCTCTACTCCTCACCCGTACCCAAAGAGTATGTGACTCCGTATATGGACAAAAACTACCAGACTTATGCGGTAATAGGGGAAAAAATATGAAAGCCGTGATATTAACGCCTACGCTTGTCCCGTATGACGCCGTAAGCAACGACGTAAGACTTCAGCATAAAGTTTTAAACGAAATACTGCCTTCATATATATATACCGATTCATATAAAGAGGACGGTTACTCTTCAAAATACCTTATTTCAAAAGAAGACCTCGCAAACCTTACAAAAGAAGACATAATAATTTACCACCATTCCGTTTACTGGGAATTTGCGGATAAGTTTTTGTTTAATACGAAAGCCAAAATTTTTATAAAGTATCATAACATAACACCGCCCGGGTTTTTTTCCCCGTACAGCCGGGTATATGAAAACGTATGCAAAATGGGATACGACCAAAATAAAAGATTAAAAACCCTAAATGCCGTGTTTATGGCGGATTCGAAATACAATGCACTTGAATTTCCGGGTGCTAAGGTAGTCCCCGTATTTACGATACTTGAGGATTTTAACGGAGAAATAGACGCCTCTTTTGCCGAAAAAATACTCAAAAATGACCTGAACATACTGTTTGTAGGACGTTTCGCTCCGAATAAAGGGCACAGACACCTTGTAAAAACGTTATATTTTTTAAAAGAATACGGACTAAACCCCACACTTCACATAGCCGGTGGAATAGACAGGGAGCTGATTTCGTATGTAGATGAAATAAAACGCCTTATTGATTTTTATTCACTAAGTCAAAACGTAATAATCTACGACAAACTTGAATTCAAAAAGCTCCTTACTCTGTATAAGACTTCAGATATGTTTTTGCTTATGTCCGAGCATGAAGGATTTTGCGTCCCCGTCCTCGAATCCCAAAAAAGCTCCCTGCCGCTTGTTGCTGTTGACAGGGCAGCGGTAAAGGAAACCGCCGGAGAAAATCAGCTGAT
>JBDONV010000045.1:0-2870 GCA_039831165.1 Nautiliaceae bacterium
GCTATATTGGCTTACAGGAATGTTCCAAAAGAGCTTTTTCCACCCGCTACGCTTGATAAAATATTAATACAGGGTGCTTATGCTGGAGCTAGTCCTGAGACGCTGGATAAAATGGCAGTGTCTCAAATTGAGGACGATTTAAAAACATATCAGGAAGTTTCCTCCATAGAAAGTGTAATAAGCAACGGAAATTTTGTAATTACCGTTAATTTAAAACCGAGTGCGAATAAACTTGAAATGGTCAATGAATTTAAAAGTGTAGTTGCGAATATCAAAAGAGACTTGCCAAGCGATATGGACGAGCCTATTGTGACCATAGCAAAAAAAGCATTTCCTTTAATGTTTATTTCGGTTGCAAGTGATAAACTGAATAAAGATGAACTTTTAAAAACTGCAAAAGAGATAAAAAAGAAATTAAGTCGTTTTAAAGATTTAAGCCGAATAGACATAAGGGGGGACAGTGATAAAAATATATATTTTATTTTGGATAATAAAAAGATAGAAGCTTTAGGAATAGATAAAACGAATTTGATTCAGACGCTTTCTTCTTTAAGTACTATTTTCCCTATAGGAAAAATTGAAGATAAAAAACATTATTTTTTAAGTATGCATACTCAAAATATTAATGATTTTAATTCTACAATTATAAAAGTGGGAAATATCGTAATAAGACTTCAAGATATAGCAAAAATAACTTCCAAATATGAAAAACCTACTCAAATAGGAAAATATAACGGAATACCAAATCTTACAATAGATGTTAGAAAAGGCGAAAGCGGAGATGCTATAGCCCTTTCTAAAAAAATAAGAGAAATTTTAAAAGAATATCATCAAAAACATCCCGAAGTGTTTTTTGGAATTTCAACTGATACGAGTAAATGGGTAAGAAACAGGTTTAATACTGTTGTGAGTAATATAATTTTTGGTCTAATTTTAGTGTTTTTTGTTATGTGGATGTTTTTAAATTGGAGAATTTCTTTGGTTGTAACTCTTGGAATTCCAACCTCTTTTGCCATTGCGGTTATATTTTTGGATTATTTAGATTTTTCCTTAAATCTTTTATCAATGCTTGGGGCGTTAATAGCCCTTGGAATGATTGTGGATGAAGCGATAGTAGTCGGAGAAAATATTTACAGGCATATGGAAATGGGCAAAAGTAAACTGCAAGCTGCTATTGAAGGGACTCAGGAAGTCTTTTGGCCTGTTGCGGCGGCGGCTATGACTACCGTGTTGGCTTTTATGCCTATGCTTTTGATAAAAGGGGAAATAGGGCTGTTTATAAAAATTCTTCCTTTAATGATTACTATTTTAATTCTCAGTTCGCTATTTGAGGCTTTTGTGTTTTTACCTTTGCATTCAAAAGAGATTTTAAAGGTCGTTCCTTCAAAAAAAGAAATTTTTTGGGAGAAGTTTCAAAGCTTTTATAAAAAAATACTTTTTATTTTCTTCAAGTTTAGATATTTAACGTTAGCTTTTTTTTTAATTGCAGTTCCTATAATGCTTGGAATTGGTTTTAAACATTCAAAATTTCAGCTTTTTCCAGATTTTGACGCTAGTCAGATATACGTAAACGGTAAGGTAGATACCAATTATACGATAACCCAGACGGCGGAGCTTATTAAGCCTATAGAAAAAGTTTTGAAAAAATACGTAGGTAAAGACGTTGAGGGATTTACTACGGTTGTTGGTATGAAGATGAATAATAAGGGAGAAGCCAATACTGGAGAGAATTATTTTCATATTTTCGTTGATTTAAACGATAAAAAACCAAATGATTTTTACAATAAATATATAGCTCCTGTTTTCCAGCCTATAAAAGTTGAAAATCCGAAAAGAATACATACCGCTCAGGAACTTGCCGCTATTTTTAAAAAAGAGTTTAAAAGGCTTAAGGTAAGCGGCCTAAAAGAGTTAAACGTAATCGTTCCTCAGGCGGGGGTTGTTAAAAGTGACGTTGTTATAAGTATAGGAGGCAAACAGCAAGAAGAGATTTTAAAAGTAATCAGAGCCCTTGAAAACGAAATGAGAAAAGTAAAAGGGGTTTATAATATTTACGATGATGCCGAACTAGGAGCGGACGAGCTTAAAATTAAGATAAACGAATACGGCGAGAAGCTGGGATTTACGGAAGTTAGTGTTTATAATGCATTAAGAGGTTTTTTTTCCGAAGCCGAGTTTGCTAAAACGTTTAATAAAGAGGGGGTTGTAAAAATTGTGTTTAAGGATAAAAATAAAGATAAAATAGAAGAGCTTAAATATTTCAGACTAAACGTCCCGGGAAGGGGAGAGTATATTGAACTTAATAAAATTGCCGATTTTGAAATAAAAAAATCTTTTAAAAAAATACATAAATATGACGGAATAGCTGCAAAAAGCGTTTATGCAAGCCTTAATAAAAAAATTATCACCACCGCCGAGTTTTATAAAAAAATAACTCCTTTTTTGGAAAAAATAAAAAAAGAAGGTTTTAAGGTTATTATAGGAGGAGCTGCTAAAACAAGTAAAAAGTTTATGAAAGATTTAAAAGAGGCATTAGTGGTTGCCGTATTATTGATATTTTTGGTGTTGATTTTAATGTTTGATTCGGTTATATTGCCTTTTGTTGTTATCTCCGTAATACCTCTTTCTTTTTTGGGAGTGGTTATAGGAAATAAAATTATGGGTATGAATATGACAATGCTTGGGATGATAGGCATAGTGGGGCTTGCCGGGGTTGTTGTCAATGACGGTATCGTTATGATAGATTTTATTAAAAAAGCTAAAAACCTTGAAGAGATACTTCATAGGGCGTCTCAGAGGTTAAGACCTATACTTTTAACATCCATTACCACGTTTTTTGGACTTTCAACACTTATGTTTTTTCCTTACGG
>JBDONV010000085.1:0-2854 GCA_039831165.1 Nautiliaceae bacterium
GATTTAATCGGATTTGGCTTAACTTCCATTAGTGAAACTGAAAAAGCTTATTTTCAGAACTATAAAGATTTAAAATCTTACGAAAAAGCCATAGATGAAGGAAAACTTCCTGTATTTAGAGGAGTTATGTTAAATGAAGAGGATTTAATAAGAAAATATGTTATTATGGAAATGATGGCAAATTTTTCTTTTGATATTGAAAGATTTGAAAAAACGTTTGGTATTAATTTCAAAGAAAAATTTGAAAACGAACTAAAAGAGCTTGAAGAGTTTATAAAAGAAGGTCTGGTTGAAATTACACCTAAAAAGATATTGGTAAATAAAACGGGAAGTTTGTTAATTAGAAATATCGTACTTCCTTTTGACGAATATTTCAAAAAAATGGCAAATCAAAAAGTCTTTTCAAAGAGTATATAAAGGAAAAAAATATGGTTATATCTATTGGAAATCTGCCTTTAAAAGAGATAAAAGCGGATATCTTTTTACATCCGGTAAAATACAAAGACTCAATAACTTACGAACCTATGGCTGAAGAAGCGGTAATTGCCCTTATTGCCAAACATTTTACATACGATAAAGTACCTGAGAGAGTAAAGGAATATTTTGATGAAATGGATGACGGGTATCTGTTTAGTGAGAGTAATTTTGACGAATTTGATTTGGAAAAGTTAAAGCCCGGGACTATTTTAGCAGGGCGAGATTTGTCGCTTCATCCAAAAACTGAAAATATAAGAAAATTTTTAGCCATTCTTAGGGACTTTGGAGGATTTGAAATAAAAGGCATTGAGGTACCTGAATTTTTTGCTCCAAGCGACCCGGAGCTTGCGGAAATCGTAGAAACGGAAAAAAGTTATGAAATTGCCCTTGAAGAGATTGATGAGCTTGAGAGTTTTGATGGAAGCGTGGTTTATGCTTGTGATGACCCTCTTGTAGTAAAGGAAAACGAGCTTTTATGTTCTCATCAGTTTATAATAGCCAATAAAATAAAGTCCCTTAAAGTGGAAGTTGACGGAGAAGTTAAAGAAATTAAAAAAATTCCGGAGCTTAAAGGGACGTTTGGGATTATATTAAAACCTGTAGATGGGTATCCGTTTTTAAGAGTAAAAATTCAAAACGTTAATTGATTATATTAAGAAAATTTAGTATAATTAACTAAAAAAGGAGGGAAAATGGCGGTAAATGTATGTGTACCCTTAGCAAACGGGTTTGAAGAAATCGAAGCTATGAGCTTAATTGATGTAATGAGAAGGGGCGGATTAAATGTAATAGTAGCGGGAGTTGGAGGGGATGTAATCTATGGTGCTCATAATATTAGAGTAATTCCAGATACTAAAATTGAACTGGTAAATGCAGATGAACTTGACCTTGTAGTGCTTCCTGGAGGTCTTCCTGGAGCTATTAATTTAGCAAAAAACGAATATGTTCAAAATCTTTTAAAAGAGATGGATAAAAAAGGAAAATATGTTGGAGCAATCTGTGCTGCGCCTTATGCTTTAAAAGAGGCGGGAGTTTTAAAAGACAAATACACGGCATATCCTGGATGGGAAGAAAATATTAAAAAAGAAGGATATGTTTCTGATGCAAAAGTAGTAGAAGATAAGAATGTGTTAACATCAAAAGGTCCTGGGACTGCTATATGTTTTGGGCTTGAAATTGTAAGAAAGTTTGCAGGAGAAGAAGTTTATAAACAGCTTAAAGCGGGTCTTTTAGCAGATTACTGCTAAGGCCTTTTTTTATAGGAGGTAAAAATGAGAGGGATTGACGCATTGGAATATTTTTTGGAAAACTGGCATGGTAAAATAAGAGAATTTGATGAGATAGAAGAATTTGAAGCAATGGTTGAGTATGCTCTTGGAAGCGATATAAGGATTGTAAATACAAAAGTTATAATTGAAAAGTTTTTTGATAAAAGAATAAGATTTGAAGATATGGTTTTTGAAGATTTAAAAACATGTTTTTTACCGGAAGAAGTCGAGTTTGACCCTGAAAGCGGAAATCTTTATATTACAAGAAATATGTATAGAATTAAAATAGCGCCTAAAATCTGTTGATTTGGCGCTTTTAATCTGGAGTTTCAAGTTCTAAGCTCATAAGATACATATCTTCTCCGTCGATTATTTCCAAATCACCGCTATTGCAATTTGGACATAAATATTCGTCTTTTTCTAAAGTGCTTTGAGAGTTGCATTTTCTGCACCGTACTACAACAGGTTGTATATTCATAACAAACTCGGCTTCTTCGCACATAGTTCCTTCTTTAAACGTTTCAAATGCGGTTTTTAAAAGTTCCGGTTCTACTCCGCTTAAGACTCCTATTTTTATTTCAAGTTTTGTAACTTTTGTGGCTCCGTTTTTTATTGCATGTTCTTCTGCTAATTGAAGAAGGGAATCTACTATTGAATATTCATGCATTCATAACCTTTTTTTAAAATTATATTATAATAATAAGAAAAAAAGGATAAAAGTGACTAAAGAAGAAAAAAAAGAACAGATAATGAAAACGGCTTTATCTCTTTTTGCAAAACAAGGTTTTTATAATACTACTATAGCCGATATTGCCCGCGAAATGGGGATGAGTGTCGGTAATATGTATAATTATTTTCCTTCAAAAGAGTCTTTGGCAAAAGAACTTTTAATTTATACCTCTAAAAAGTTTGGGGATGAAATAAGAAAAATAAACGAAATGGATATATCAAGTAGAGAAAAAATAAAAAAAATTGTTGAATTGTACTTCAAAAAAGCGGTTGAAGAGCCGGAACTTGTAGATTATTTTATGAGAGTTTATTTATCTAATAAAGAAATATTTAATAACGGGTGTGAGGGAATGCTTTGTGTTTCAGCTTTTGTAACTGAG
>JBDONV010000147.1:0-2849 GCA_039831165.1 Nautiliaceae bacterium
AAAAAAGCTCCTTTACATTCTTTAATATTTACTATTCAGTTGTTTTCTCTTGCCGGTATCCCTCTGCTTGCTGGATTTTTAAGTAAAACAGTTGCGTTTTATGCGGGAGTTGATGCTGGTCTTTGGTGGATTGTATTAATAGCTTTATTAAATTCAGCTTTAGCGGTTGGATATTATGTGTGGATTATTAAACATATCTACTTTGATGAGCCTAATAATGATGTTACTATAAGTATGTCTCAGGGAAGTTTAATAGGGCAGCTTATTTTACTTGCTGGAACTATTTATTTCGGTATAGTGGCTTCTGACGTATTAAGCGTTACGATAAGTTTGTAGTCTTTTTGATATAATTATCAAAAAGGCCGGGCTTGATATTTTTTCTTTTTTTTCCTCTTTTATTATTCGGACTTGAAATTAACGTAGATTATGGGAAAAACCAAAATATTCCTTATGAAGTGCTTACATTATATGAAAAATTTCCTTTTACATGTACAACAGATAATAATAAAATAGAATGTCTTTTTGATAAGGTTCCCAAAACTCCCGTTTTTAAAGATAAAACCTATTTTTTTAACATATTGCCCGTTTTTGAAAAAAGTAAATTTAAAATAATAATTACCGTTAAAAAAGGAAAATTTAAAGTATTTGCTTTAAAAGATAATTTATATAACAAACCTCTTTTAACCCCTTTTAAACCTAAAAAAGCTAAAAAATGGATAATAATCGTAAATGACAGATATCTTAACAATAAACAAGAGGGTCTTAATTTTTATTTTAAGCATACAGTATATCCTTATATAGGACCTATAGATGAAAATCTAAATCCTATTAAGATGGCGAAAAGTAAAGATATTGTTAAATATTTTGAAATTTTAAAAGCTTATAAAGCCGGCAGGGACGTACTTGATGAAATTAACGAGTTTATAAAAAATTATCCTAATTCGGTGTTTTTATCAGATATTCTTTATCTTAAGTTGAAGATATTGGATGCTAATAATGAGAGCGAGGGTGTTATATCTCTTGGAAAAGAGTGGATAAAAAAATATGCTTTTAGCGAAAAGCTTCCTGAAGTTTTACTGCTTATAGGTAAAAACTATTCTAAAATAGGTTTTGCAAGCGATGCGAGTTATTATTACAACAGGATTATTACCGAATATCCAAATACTAAATGGGCTTATCTTGCCATGATATATTTGGCGGACCAGTTATATATGATGGGAGATGAGAAAAAAGCGTTTAAACTTTATGAAAAAGCTCTTTATTCAACCAATGATTTGGATATAGCTTCTTTAGCTGCTGCAAGACTTGCCCAAAGATATATGGATAAAGGAAATATAAAAAGGGCGATAGAATATTATAAAAAAATTTATAGAGCCAATAAAAAATTTATCTTGAAAGACAAAAACAAAGCTTATGAGCTCGCAAAAATGCTCGCAAGTCATGGAATTTATGATTTGGCTATAAATATAGGTGAAGATATTTTAAAAGGATTAAAAAAACTTGACGATTTATATGAGCCTTTGCTTTACAATCTTGCTCTTTGGGCTTATGAAGACGGTAAATACGACTTGGCCCTAAAGTTTGTGGAAAGATACTTAAAAGAATTTCCATACGGGGATTATGCCGATGCGGTGTCGTCTTTAAGAGATAAAATACTGTTTCAGATTCCTGAAAACAATTTAACTAAAAAACTTGAATATATAGATAAGATTTTAGAGAAATATAGAGGAGATATAGCTAAAAAAGCTCTTGTAGAAAAAGTTAAAATTTTATATAAAATGAAAAAATATAAAGAAGTTTTAGAGCTTGAAGATAAGTTTAAGGATTTTGATGAGAAACTGTTTCCAGATAAAGATAAGTTTTTCAAAAAGGTAAAAAGAGAATACGCAATAGAGCTTTTAAAACAAAACAGATGTTTTGAAGCTATAAGTCTTATAAAAAAATATAAACTCACGCTTGATAAAAAATGGGATGATGAAATTTATAAATGTGCTATAAAATCTAAAAATTACGATATTGCGTCCGTTATTTGTAATAAATATTTGAATTCTCCCGATGATGAAGTATTTATTAAGTGGATGAAAAGGAAAATAGAAGCTCTTAAAGGGCTTAGGGATTATAAAAATATCGTAACGGCTGTTGACGATTTGTGCGGTGTTATGAAAAAAGGGTGTTATCCGTATCTCCTCGATAAGTTTTTCGCCCTTTGGAAACTTAAAGAGTATAAAGAAGCTTTAAAAGTCGCTAAACAGCTTGAAAAACATCAGGATATAAGAAACGCCGATGCGTTTATAAAAATAGTAAACTGGGCTTTAAAAAGTAACGACAATCTGCTTGCGGCAAGTTACGCTAAAAAGATAATAGAGTTGCAAAACAGATTTAAAGCTCATCCTTATTCCCCTTTTGTTGAGTTTGTTTTTGCAAAATATACTAAAAATAAAGAAGAAGCCATAAAGGTTCTAAAAGAACTTCTTAAAAGGGTTAAGGGTGAAGATAAGGCACGGGCTTTATTTATGCTTGCAAACCTTACCGGGGATAAAAAATATATAGACGAATGTCTTAAAGTAAAGGATTCCAAGCTTTGGAAAGGACTTTGTAAAGACGCCAAAGGTCTTTTTTAATCTGAGGTTTTGTTAAAAATTCGAAGCTTTTGGAGCTTTAAACGAAATAGCCAATAAAGCGGATGCTTTATTTAAGGGGAAGAAAAGACAAAAAATGTCAATAAGCAAGCTTCAAGAAGATAAACCTGTAACTTATGGAGATTTGAAAAAAAGCGATATAGGTGTTCAAGAGCTTCAAAAAGAAGGATTTGTGTTTGAGACAAATGAAAAAGGTAATATAAAAGCTGT
>JBDONV010000013.1:0-2828 GCA_039831165.1 Nautiliaceae bacterium
TTGGATATTGAAGGGCTTGGAGAGAGTGTGGCTAGGCTGTTGTATGAAAAAGGACTTGTAAAAGATATTACGGATTTGTTTAAATTAAAAGTGGAAGATTTGGAAAAACTGCCCGGATTTGCCAGAAAAAAAGCGGAAAATTTAGTAAACGCCATTCAAAAAGTAAAGGGAATTGAGTGTTGGAGATTTGTAAACGCCCTTGGAATTGAACATATAGGAGAAGTAGCGAGTAAAAAAATATGTGAGGAGTTTGGGGTAGATTTTTATAAACACGACCCTGAAGAATTTTATAAAATAGAAGGGTTTGGTCCTGAAATGGTTAAGTCAATAGCTGAATACATAAAAGTAAATAAAGATAAAATAGAAAAATTAATAGAACTTATTAGACCTAAAAACCCTCAAAAAAAAGATATAAAAGAGTCTCCTTTTAAAGGTAAGACAATAGTTTTGACAGGAGCTATGAGCAAACCAAGAAGCGAAATTAAAGAGCTTCTTGAACGTTTTGGGGCTCATGTTACAAATAGCGTTTCTAAAAAAACCGATTTTGTGATAGTGGGTGAAGACCCGGGAAGTAAATATGAAAAAGCCAAGAAACTAGGAGTAACTATTTTAACCGAACAAGAAATGTGGGATATGTTGGAGAAAGGAAGTTAAATGGGTGTAGAATTTGATTCTAAAGAAAAAGTTGATATTTTATTACCTAAACTTTACAAAGTTTTACTTTTAAATGATGATTATACAACTTTTGATTTTGTAATAGAAATTTTAAAGTCGGTTTTTCATAAAACCGAAGAAGAAGCTATAAATTTAACGCTTAAAGTGGATAGAGAAGGCAGTGCTGCGGTAGGACTTTATCCATATGAAATAGCTGAAATGAAAGTAAACAAAGTCCATACCCTGGCTAGAAATGCCGGTTATCCACTTAGGGCGAGAATAGAGGAGGTATAAATGCAAATAACTGAAACATTAAGAAATATATTAAATGAAATAATTTTTGAAGCTAAAAGAAGAAAAAACGAATATATAACTATAGACCATGCTTTTTATATTTTATTAAAAAATAAAAATATTCGCTCAATTTTGGAAGATGTTGGGGTGGATGTTGATTATATAAGAAGAGGACTTGATTATTATCTTGACAGGTATATAGAAAAAGTACCGGTTGAAACTACTCCTACGGAAACACTTGGATTTCATAAAGCAACTGAGAGAATGTTTAAACATATAGAAGGCATAAAAAAACCTTATGCCGATGAGATTGATTTTTTTGTAGCCCTGCTTGAAGATGAAAGCAGTTATGCTTCTCAGCTTTTAAGAGAATTCGGTATAGAAAAAGTTGAAATAGTTGAATATGTAACGGAAATAAAAGATTTGGAAGAAGAAATTAAAAAAATAGGCAAAGAGAAAAAAGAGAGTGTTTTGGAGGAATTTACCACCGAACTTACTTCCATAGCAAAAGACTTCGATGACGTTATAGGAAGGGAAAAAGAGATTGAGAGGGTTATACAAATCTTGGCAAGACGCAAAAAAAACAATCCTGTTTTAGTTGGAGAACCCGGTGTGGGTAAAACTGCCGTTGTGGAAGGACTTGCAAAAAAAATAGCTCTTAATGAAGTTCCGGAAGTTTTAAAAGGTAAAAAAATATATTCCCTTGATATAGGAAGCCTTATTGCTGGTACTAAGTATAGAGGAGAATTTGAAAAAAGGTTAAAAGCTATTTTAAAAGAACTTAAAAAAGAAAAAGAGCCTATTTTATTTATAGATGAAATTCATATGATTGTAGGAGCGGGAGCTGCGGGTGATTCTAAGATGGATGTTGCAAATCTTATAAAACCGGCTCTTGCTAGAGGTGATATAAGATGTATAGGGGCTACTACTTATGAAGAGTATAAAAATTATTTTGAAAAAGATAAAGCTTTAAACAGAAGATTTCAAAAAGTGGATATAAAAGAACCTAGTATAGAAGATACGGTTAAGATTTTGGAAGGTTTGAAGCCTAAATATGAAGAGTTTCATAACGTGCGTTACTCTAAAGAAGCTTTAAAATCTGCAGCAGTGCTTGCTAAAAAATATTTAAGAGAAAAATTTTTGCCTGACAGCGCCATAGATTTGATTGACGAAGCCGGGGCTAAATATAAACTTAGAGGCAAAAAACTTATTACAAAAAGTGATATAGAAAGTATTGTCGCAAGTATTGCGAATATTCCAAAAGAGTCAGCTTCTCAAAATGAAATAGAAAAATTAAGACATCTTGAAGAAAATTTAAAATCAAAAGTATTTGGACAGGATAGTGCTATAAAAGAACTTGTAAAAGTTATTAAAAGAAAAAAAGCAGGGCTTACTCGTGAAGATAAACCTATTGGAAGTTTTCTTTTTGTAGGACCGACCGGTGTGGGTAAAACAGAAATAGCCAAACAGCTTGCCAATATTTTGGGAGTTAATTTTTTAAGGTTTGATATGAGTGAATATCAGGAAAAACATTCCGTTGCAAAACTAATAGGTTCGCCTCCCGGATATGTAGGATATGAAAAAGGAGGACTTTTAACGGAAGCTATTAGAAAACAGCCGCATACGGTGTTGCTTTTGGATGAAATAGAAAAAGCGCATCCTGATATTGTTCAGATATTGCTTCAGGTTATGGATAACGCTACTCTTACGGATAACGATGGTAGAAAAGCGGATTTTAGAAACGTGGTTTTGATTATGACCAGCAATTTAGGAGTCGGTGAAGGTAACGCTCCTGGATTTATGGCCGAACACGCTGAATTTAAAGAAGAGGCTATTGAGAGGTTTTTTGCACCGGAATTTTTAAACAGGCTTGATGCGGT
>JBDONV010000051.1:0-2809 GCA_039831165.1 Nautiliaceae bacterium
GGAAATCCTGAAGATTACAGACCTTATGACGTTCCACAAGATGAACCTGCAATATTAAATCCGTTCTTTAAAGGATACAGATATCATATTACGGGACTTCATCACGGTCCTACAGGATTTCCTACGGAAGATGCTAAAATATGTCAAGATTTAATTGACAGACTATTTAATAAAATCTTAGCTCACAAAGATGAGATTGAAAGCTATGAAGAGTATATGCTTGATGATGCAGATATTGCTGTGATTGCATATGGAAGCGTATCTCTTGCTGTAAAAGAAGCTATTAAAGAGCTTAGGGAAGAGGGTATTAAAGTAGGACTATTCAGACCTATTACATTGTGGCCGTCTCCTGAAGAAAAAATTGCGGAAGTTTGTAAAAAATTCGATAAAGTTTTGGTTACTGAAATGAATAAAGGTCAATATATTAAAGAAATCGAAAGAGTTAGCGGCAGAAGAGATTTTGATACTCTATTCAAAGCAAACGGTAGACCTATAAGTCCTGCTGAAATAAAAGCTAAAATAAAAGAAATGGTATAAGGAGCTGATAATGGCATTTAATTACGATTATTATTTAAGAACGGACAAAATGCCGACACTTTGGTGTTGGGGATGTGGTGACGGTATTATTATGAAAGCAATGATTAGGGCTTTTGCAAAACTTGGATGGGATAAAAACGATATTTGCGTTGTATCCGGGATAGGGTGTTCGGGAAGATTTTCTAGTTATATCGACGCAAACACCGTACATACAACACACGGAAGGACTGTGGCATATGCAACCGGTATCAAACTTGCAAATCCTGATAAACACGTAATTGTTGTTGCAGGTGACGGTGACGGACTTGCAATCGGTGGTAACCATACAATTCACGGATGTAGAAGAAATATTGATTTAAACTTCGTACTAATTAATAACTTCATTTACGGTCTAACAAACAGCCAGGTTTCACCTACTACTCCAAAAGGTGCATGGTCTGTAACTACTCAGTACGGAAACATTGACCCGTCATTCGACCCGGCAGAACTTGCAAAAGGTGCTGGTGCTACTTTTATCGGTAGAGAAAGCGTAGCAGAAGCTCAAAAACTTGAAAGACTTTTTGTAAAAGGATTCCAGCATAAAGGATTCAGTTTCTTTGATGTTCATTCAAATTGTCACGTAAACTTCGGTAGAAAAAATAAACTTGCAAATGCTAAGAAAAACATGGAGTGGATTGAAGGTAATTTAATGCCTAAAAACAAATGGGATAAGTTAAGTCCTGAAGAGCAGTATGAGCTTAAAAAACATGGAATTAAACCAAGAGGTATATTATATCAAGCAGAAGAGCCTGAATATTGTGAAGAATATTATAAATTAATCGACAGAGTAAGGGGAGACTCATGAGAAAACAATTAAGATTTACAGGGGTTGGAGGACAGGGTGTTCTTCTTGCCGGTGAGATTTTAGCTAGAGCATACGTGAAAGCCGGTAAATACGGAGTTCAGGTAGGTACGTATACTTCTCAGGTTAGGGGCGGACCTACTAAAGTTGATATTATTCTTGATGATGAGCCGATTCTTTATCCGTATGCGGTTGACGGGGAGATTGATTTTATGCTTAGCGTTGCTGATAAATCATATCAATTATTCAAAGACGGAGTGAAAGACGGCGGAATTATCGTATATGAACCAAACCTTGTTTATCCTAGTGATGAAGATAAAAAAAGATGGAATATGTATCCAATCGAAGTAATTACAATTGCTAAAGAAAAAGTAGGAAACGTAATTACTCAGTCAGTTGTTGCACTTGCAATTGCTACAAGGATGAATGATCTTGATCACGACCTTGTATTCCAGGCAATGATTGAAACAGTGCCGAGCAAAGCCGTTGAAATCAATAAAAAAGCTTTTGAATACGGTTATCAGGCAGCGGAAGAAGCTTTAAAAACTAAAGCTTAATTCCTTTTTTTTATTATTGAGAAATGTGGTTTCAGTAAATAGTATCTGGCACTATATTTTAGATATCTAATTTGATTTGATTAAAAGTAAAAGGCTTATTTGCCTTTTACTGCATCAAGCGCTCTTTGTAGAAGCTCTGCGTGGTATAATTCCTGACGAGAGATAAATAATAAGAAATTGCTAAGTTCTTCGTTTCCGATTTTTTCAGCTAAAATCAGACACTGTTTTTCTGCATCCATTTCTTCTTCGATGTTTTCTTTTAAAAACTCAACAATTCCGATGTTTTCATATTTTTCATGCGGAATAGGTCTTAGAAGTGTCAATACTCCCATTTGAGAGGCAAGTTCGGCGAATCTTCTTAAATGATATATTGAATCATATGCAAGGTCAGTAAATGCCGAATTTGCGTCAACTTCGTTTGAATGCACTTTTAAATAACTGTAAATTGTAATAAGTTCATATTCTTTAAACGTTTCTTCCATTAGGAAGAATACAAGGGCAGCTTTTGCGTTTTCTTCAAGTTCAACTCCCGGTAATTCTTTAGCTTGATTAAATGCTGTAACTTCACCTTCTAAATCAAGTTTTTTTAGTTGAGATAAAAAGTATTCGTCATCATTTTTAAATCTCTCAGTTGAAGGAGTTTTAATTTCTTCATAGCTTCTGATGTTTTCTTCCAAATCATTAATTAACACTTCTAATAAATCTTCTTCGGTTTTTGTTTCTATTTTTTTAATTTCTTCAGTTTTAAAATCCATATCGAATTTAACACCTGCTTTTACCGCATCAGCCATAGCCCAGACCATATGTCTGTATTTAAATGTTGCAATATCTTCAAGCAGTTTTTTTGAAGCCTGTTCTTTTACAATTACGCTTG
>JBDONV010000059.1:0-9813 GCA_039831165.1 Nautiliaceae bacterium
ATATCATATCTTGTTAGAAAAACAAAGGCACATTCTAAATCTTTTGAGTGGTTGGATAACAGACTAGCTATGTTCTTTGTTAATCTCAATTTAAAAGCTATTAAATAATGCTATTTAGTCAGTACCTCGCTTTCTAAAACTTGATAAACAGAGTTATTTTTGTTATAATTATTATCGAAAGTTGTTGAATCACTCAATATTCCATATGGATTCCGTTGGGCATGTGGGAATCCCAAAAAAACGCTTGAAATGGGGAAATTATTAGACACGTTTCTCATTTTAAGCTCCTTTCTTTCATTTACTTAATATGTATTTTTCCGGATGTTTTTTTAAACTCTTTTAATAAGTTTTGAAATATGGTTGCATATTTTAATCCGTTTTTATCGCAAAACTCCAAAAAGTATTTAAGTTCATCCGTAATTTTTATATTTACTAATTTGTATTTTTTTTCTTTCATTGTTAACTCCTTCTTTTTATTGTATTTCTGTATATAATTATAACATATTTTTTATGTAAATGCAAACACGAAATCCCGAGATTTCGGGCATTTGTCAAATTATTTGACAAGTAAAACGATAAATACATCTTTTACTGATAATAAAAGACGTTTTTTAAATTCTTTTCCTTTTTAGAAGGAAAACAGGCACGAAAAACGGATTCCACCAAAAAGGATAAGAAAAAATGCGCTTAACGAATAAGGAAAAAGAATTGCGGGAGAAACGGAGAAAAAGGCTGGAAAAAGAATTCAAGGAATGGAAACGGAAAAACGGGTATATGGATTGAATATAGGTAAAGGATTCCGAAAAAAACGTACGTAAGCCGAAGGGCGACGGACGGACGGATGGGACGGGAATCCGGCAAAAAGGAATCCAAAACCTCTCCGCAAAAAATTCAAAATCCTCCTCTCTCTCTTTCTCCTGGGCCGTAAAATTTAAAACTGCTAATTTTTATTCAAATACCCTAAAAACAAAAATCCCTATATTCACGCGTTTTGTATAAAAATTTATACAAATTTTTAAGAACCCTTGAATTTTATTATAATTAATATACAAAAGGATAAGGAATTAAAAATGAAAGGAATGAAAACTAATGATTTTTTAGCAGATTTATTTGAGGAAGAGTTTGATTCGGAAAAAGAACAGGAGAAACTGCGAGACTCCTTAAAAAAGACTTTCGGTAAAGATAATATTGAAAACGTTAGCTTCGCAAAAAACACTCAATCCTATCTGTTATACGGGGTAAATAAATACACAAAAAATTTTGACGCTTTGGACGCTTTTAATAAAGATATTGCACAAACGACTTATGGCTACAGCAACGTTTTTGCTACGCATTTAACCGCATATCAATTCTTTGAAAATTTTAGGGGCGGAGCGAACGGATTGGAAGTGGTTTTGGATTCCGACAAAGCGTTTATAGGGACATTGCAGCAGGAGGCTGAGGAGAGACCTTGTATTTTGGATAAATATAAACCTTTTATTAGGTTTAAACAGCGCATAAAGGTTACCAAAGATGACGGAACCGAGACATTTAAAAACGTAGATAATCCAAATCACGTGAGTTTACGTCAATTTTTGATTATAGAAAAATTAGCGAGAAATAATAACTTAAAAATGACGGATTTAGCAAGAATTGGTGATTTTATAAATGATGAATTTGAAAACTATCTGGAATATTTTAGCACAGGAACTTTTAATAAGAATAAAATAACTATTTTTAGTAGCTTTGAAAATATTAACACGGATTTAAAAAACTTGGTGATAGTTAAGAATAGTGCGGAAGCCCTTGCTGCCTTAAAATTTAAAATGCTAAAAGATGATATAAGTTTAGAGGAAGCATTAAGGGAAACTAACTTTATTAGCGTAAATGGTAACGAAAACTTATACCAAAAAGCGGAACACATTGCGTTTTTTGCGGATTTTACAAATAATAAAAACATATTTTTTGGAGTAAAAAATTTGACCCTAAGTAATAATCTGAGGGATATATTAAAAGAAGTAAAAGAACTTAAAGGAGCAGAAATTCCAGAATTAAAAGACTTAAATTTAGGAAACCGAAATTTTGTACAAAAAGTTCATGATATAATAGAAGAAAATACGCCCCGGGGAAGAGAGGTTGAAAGGAATCCGGAAAACGAGAACCCCAAACCAAAACAAAAATCCCCTTCCCTTTCAATTGCTTAACCTTCCTTTTTTAAGAATCCGAAAACTTCCTATATTTTAATCTTTGCTTTCTATCTTTATTTTTGCTTTATGGTTTTTAAAACTATTAGTTTTATTTCGAAAGGAAATCCGTGGAATACACAAAACTAACCTATTTCAATTCTCATCAATCTCCGCTTGTCAAATAATTTGACAAAATCAGGGTTGACGTAAAAAATGAGGCTGTAGGAAACCCGTAGAGCGACGAAAATAAAGTGGCATGTATGTCAGGTATTAAAAAGAAGAAAATGCGTCAGAATCCATTTTAGATGCAAATTTGAGGGGGTCGGATAAAATGACAAATTTTTGCCCCAAAAAATAATGAAAAAGTAATAAAATTTAATTATTTTTTAATGAATTACGAAATTAAAGAGTCTCCGCATAAACTTTCAACTTCGTAAGCCATTTCGGCACCTGCTCCAAGCGGCATTGTTAATACTCTTATATAATCTCCCTCGATATATTTATCCATATCTTTTACTTTTTTAAGAACGGCCTCAAAATATACCTTTTCGTTTTCAGTGTCTATTAAAAAGTGGAACACTTCGCGTTTATCGTTTAAGTCGTTTTTACTAATATAAATTTGCGTAGTATTTTGTCTGTCAGCAACGTTTCCGTATTTTTCTCTTAATTTGTTTTGGAAAGCCGTAATAAACTCTTCCGTCAAGATTCCGTTATCTGCCGGCTTAATTTTCCCGTCAATATCTTTATAGTATAAGGCAACTTTTTCCTTTGTTCCGCCTTCTTTGTATTTAACCGCTTCTATTTTTTTAACTCTTTCAAATACAAACCCGTCATCGTATCTTCTTTCCATTGAAAATCCTTTTAAAAACTGGTAGGTTTATTATTGTATTTAATAAATTATAGCAGAAAAATAAAGAAGAAATTTTAAAATTAGTAGGTTTTAAATAATACGACCCGGAAGGAATAGGACGGAAAGGAAGGAGAAGCTCCGAAAAACGGAACCCCCACAAAGAAAATCGATTTCAGCTTCTTTTTTTGTGGAATCCAAAAACAAACCCTCCCCTCTTTTCCCCGGGACGTAAAAAAAAGAAAAACTGATAGTTTTTATATTAGATTAAAGCTAAAGCATTGTCAGCAGTATCGGTAGTAGTCGTATTAGAATCCGAAACCTTGTTCTTTTTGAACTTCCTTAAAAATTTACTTTTTCTTTTAGCACTAAACACTTTCTTTTTGTAATCGGTTACTTTTTTTATTCCTTCTTGTAGTATAAAAACAAGCTTTCCGACATATTTTTTGTCAAAATTTGGGTCACCTTTATAAGCAACTACTATACTTTCGAAAGACAACATATTGTAAAAAATAGCCGACTCAATTTTCTTAATCCTTACGCTTAAACTAATTTTTTCTTTAAAATTATTAGATTTATAAAAGGATGTTAAAGTTTTTGTTAATTCCATAAGTAAATTTTTAGTGTTTTCGTAAAGCTTCATTAAATTTTGTAGGTAATTTTTGTTCCTCATTTTTTATACTCCTTTCCTCTATATTTTAGTTATCATAATATTTTTACTCTTAAATAAAATTTAAAAGAACCGGTTTTAGAATCCCGGTCCATTTAAAGCTTTTTGTTTTTTAACAGGTTGCCCTAAAGTCAACTCTTTTTCTTCCTTATCGAGCTCTTTTCTGGAATCCGCAACGCCTTTGCTACCCGCAATTTTCTCTTCTACATTTTTCATAAGCTCAGCATATTTTT
Source organism: Nautiliaceae bacterium (assembly GCA_039831165.1). Lineage (GTDB taxonomy): Bacteria > Campylobacterota > Campylobacteria > Campylobacterales > Nautiliaceae > Caminibacter. The sequence goes on from JBDONV010000059.1 coordinate 3,916, forward strand.
TACCTTCCTCTTTATCTTTCTCCATTAAATTTTGAACCATTTTAACTATAGCCATAATGCCGCTTTCTTGGAACATTTTTTCCATTCTTTCATAGCTCAAATCATTATTCATAGCCGCTTCATTCGCCGTAACAATAGCTGCGAACTCTTTTGGCTCCAAAACGTCTTTAAATTCTTCGTAAAGCTCGGAAAAATCGGCCCTATTATAAGCGTGTAAGTATTCGGAAAGCACGTAAAAAGACATAGTTTTTTTATCTAATTTATCGGTATTATCTAAATCGTTTACCACGGCTTTTAGGCAGTTATCCAAATCTTTTTTAAGTTCGTTTTCCGGATTCTCGGCTTTTGGACTCTCGTTATCCTCAATTAAAACCTCTTCTTTTTCCGGATTCTCTTTCTCTTCTTTTAAATCTTTGCCGACATTTTCGATAGCCTCCTCGATTTCTACCTGTTCCGGGGCACCTACTTTGCTTATATCCTGCGTTATATCTTGTTCCGTCTTTTTAATATAATGGTTAGTAAAATCATTTTTTAACAGCTCGGCTTTCATTTCCTCAAATATTTCCCTTATATTATTGGCGTCCTTATGCGCTTTATCCAAAATTAAAAATTCTTCCCCTTTTGCTATTTTTTCAAGCCCTTTAACATTATCTCCTAAAATTTTTTCTATTTTTTTTATTTGTTTTTGCATTTCGCCGTTAACTTTAAATTTTAACTTTAATTCTTCCGTCATTTTTTTAAACTCGGCGTGCAACTCCTTGTAAACATTTAAATAAAGAACCGCCATATTTTTTACACTCAGTGGATTCGACATAATCTTCCAATAATTCGTTTTAAATTGCTCGTCCGCACGCTGTATTTCGCTTTGTAGTTTGGATAATTTAACAATAGTATCTTTATTGTTTACTCTTATTTCTTTAAAGAAATCTTCTGCCTCCTCTCGGTCAAAACCAGCATTTTCAAGTATTTTTAATATTTTATGGTAGTGTGCATTTGAATCCCTATTGTTTACATCAAGATAATCGATAAATAGGTCCGTAAACTCTTTTCTAAAATCTTTATCGTTTAGTTTCCGATGTAATTTATGTAATGTCTCTTTTAGCATTATTTTATTCATTTTATTTAGTCTTTTTTTATCGCTTACTACGTTAGCCATTATTTCCTCCTTAAAAGTTTTTTCTTTTATTCTATTTATATCTTTTTGTTTTAGTTATCATAATATTCTTACTATTTATGTATATTTTCTTATAAAAAATTATACCGGCATTTGAGAGATTCCCAAAATTACGGCATTTTTTAAGCGAAAAGTTGAAAAAATAGGAGTTTTTAGAAAATGGTAAAAATGGTAAAAATTGATAGTTTTGATTTTTACGGCCCGGAGGAAGTGGTGGGAATTATTTGAAGTGATTTAGAAGGTGGAAGTGAGGAGTCCGGAGGGAATCCGAAAAAAAACGCACCCGCCCTATTCTTTTTTTTTAACTCCATCACCTCTTTCCCGGGCCGTAATTAAAATGATTAGTTTTCTCGAAATCTTCTCCTCTCAAAAATCTCAATTTTCAGGGCTTTTAAACAAAAAATGTAGCGTTTTTTATAAAAATTTATATTTTTATTAAAATTGTTTTTAGAAAAGATATAAATATAGTAAAAAGGAGTTTTAAATGACAGAAGTAAAATTTATACCCCCCGAGCTTTTGCTAGCCGTAAAAAATATTCCCATTGAAAACGTGATAGAAAAAATTTTTAATGAAGACAATACGGAACTGGGTGGAAAAATAAGGCATAGAGAAGACAGAAGCGGAGGAAAATTTAAGATTTACAAAAATGATAAATATACCTTTTTTATTAATCCCCTTGAAAACAACGTAACAATAAAAAGAAATGATAACGATGAGACGTGGATTGGCAATGCGGATACCGTGGGACTTGTAGAACGCTCAAAATACTGGGATTTTTGGGACTCCAACAACAAAAAACCTGTTAATATGAAAGAGATGTTTAAAAAGTCGGTTTTGTGGTTAGCAACTGAATTTGACCTTATAAAAGATATTAAGAATGGAAAAATTGAGCTTGATTTAAAAGAAATTCAAGCTGTGGAATTAAAAACTAAAAGTTTTAAAGAAGAATTCCTTTTTAAAATAGAACAAAAAATGGAAGAAGCAAAACTTGCTATTAAAAGTTATAAAAATAAAGAAAGCTTAGGTTTTGATAAGGAATTTAGGGGGATAGATAAAGAATTGATGGAACTCTTGGTAAATAATGGTAGTTGTAAATTGTTTAAGAATCCGGAAAAAGGGAACCGGGATGAAATAAAAATCGCTTTAAGAGATACCGAGGGCAATGTGCAGGGAATCCAAACGCTTTATTACAATATTTATGAAAAAAGATGGGATAAAAGGAACGTAGGAGATGCACAGGTTAGCTGGTTTGGTAATAAAAAGGCGGAGAATATGGTTATAACTGAAAGTTTTATGGATTCCGCCTCCGCAGCTCAAACCATCGCTACTCTTAAAAATATGGATTACACTGAAGTTATGGATAATTATTTGTTTATTTCAACAAACGGAGAATTAGGGAACTTAAAAAAAGAAACTATTAAAAAGTTCTTGGAACAAAACAACGTAAAAAAGGTGATTTTAGCGCACGATAACGACCGAAAAGGCGAAATTTACGACAAAATATATTTGAAAGGCGGAGAATTTTGGGAGTATGTAAAAGATAAAAATTTAGTAGTTTTTAAGCCAAAAAATGTGAAAGATATGAATGATTTTGTAAAGAGCGATGATTTTAAAACTGGGAATTTTAAGGGTTCTTTGATTATGCAAAAGGCGGAAGATTATTATAAAGACTATCTAAGAGAGATGAAAATAGAAGAGAAGTTGAAAAAAGAGGCGGTTTTAAATTACGACCCGGGAAAAGAAACGGAAGAAGAAAAAGATATGGATGATATGGAAGTTAGACATGATGTTGCGGATGTGGTGGAATCCGTAAAAAGCTCAAATCCCCCTATTCCTTCCGGGAATGTAAAACTATCTGATATTTTACCTGATTTAATGGAAAGCAAGACTGTAAACAATAAAACTAATTATTTTTACAAAATTGACGAAGAATTCGTTAAATTTGCTAAATTTACGGCAAAAATGAAAGGGGTAACAAAAAAAGGAGTTTACGGCGTATTTTTTAAAGAAAATGATTTTATTGAGGTTGATAAAAATGGAAAAGAAAAAGGTTCAGGCTTAAGTATTTTATATGGTAAAGACGTAAAAAACAAAAAAGATGCAAAAAATATAGTTTTTAGCACAAGCATGACAGACGGATTAAAATTACTTAAAGCAAAAGGCGTAGATATAAAAAATAGCGTTATTATAGGAATTAAAAGCGCAAGCGTGGAAACTGAAATTTTATACGAACAGCTTGTTGAACATTTTTTTACAGGAGGAAACAGCTTACGTGTAAAAAACGTATTTGTAATAGGTAACAATAAGAAAAATGGGCAATTTTTAGAAAGTTTATTAAATAATAAAAATTGGTACTATAGGCTAAGTGATTTTGTATGGCCCGATACCAATGTTGAAGTTCATGATGAAAGCGATTTAAAAGATATTAAGTTGGAAATGGACGTTTTTGATACTGCTCCGGCGAAATCGGTGAAGAGAGGGAATCCGAAAAAAGAAAAAGAACCGGTTTTAAGCGTTTAAAATATAAAATCAACGTCTTCCCATTCTTCGCTGTTGAAATTAACAATTTCTGCTATTTTTGTATCCAATTGCCCAAAAATAAATGCAAGACTTAGGATAATTTGCATATCTTTATATTCAAGAAGGTCGCACACAATCTTGGGACCGACTATAAATATATAGCCATTTTCAGGGTAAATATAAATTTTTCCTTTATTTTTGTTTTCATCATAATCTTCGTTTTCTTTTATGTTAAGTTTTTTGATGAGCCCCAATTTCAAGGCTTGTTTAATAATTTTTTTGTAAAAAACGGTCAGTTTTCCGGATTCCACAACTTCTTCCGGCGCAAATCTTTCCAAAAATTTCAAAAAAAAATCGTCTTTTTCAAAATAAGCAATATCGTCTTTTTTTATAGGGATTTTGTCTTCTATATTAGCATAGGCATAATTCCAAGCTTTTTTAAAAGCGTCGGCGTCGACTTTTTTGTAAAAACCCCCAAGTTTTGCAGCCACCAATAAATCTACCAAATTTTTTAAATTTGTTTCGTAAATCATTTTTTTTACTCCTTTTTTATTGGTTTTTGCCCTATTCTTCCCGGGCCGTAATTTTATTGAAAAGCGTTACCTTCTTTTATTTCTTTTAATAACTCTTCTATTTCACTGATTGTAGCACCATATTTAATACTTAAGCTTTGTAAAAAATCAAAGATTTCCCTTTTTAAGGTGTCTTTTCTATCATAAAGAAATGCATATTGCCTATCGGAACTTAACATTGTTCTATATTGTTCTAATAATTCTAATCTCTTAAATTTTAATTTAGATTGTAAATAATGATTATCCATTCCTGCGTAAATATGGCCTAATTGAGCTTCAACGACGGCTTTTGAAAAACTTAAATATTCCTCGGTTAAAGTACGCAGCGCATGCCGGAATCCGTGCGGATTCATATCGATTTTTCGGTAATGAACAAAATATTCGTTACAAGAATTCACATAAGAAACGTGGGTTAAACAAGTTAAATATTTTTCTCTTTCTTCTTTCCTGCATTTTCCTTTTGTTTTTAAAATTTCCATATATAAGTCGAAAAGATAATCTGTTAGATATAGATAATATTCCTCCGAATTTTTAGTTTTTTGAAAATAAATATATTTTATTTCTTTTCCCGTTTCTTCGTCTTTTTCTATTTCTACAGCATTTTCTTTTATTTTAAAAAAGTCTACGCCCCTGAGCCCCGTTAACATCAAAAACTCGGTTATAAGAACCCTGTGTAAAAAAGTATTTAAGCGACTTTCGTTTAGCAATTTTTTGTTTTTATACCCCAACAACATTCTTAAATACTCGTCGTCCCCTTCCCCTTCGAATCATAACTCAATTTCTTCTTTTAATTCTTGTAAAAATTTATAAAACTTCCTTGCTTCTCTTAAAGTTTTAAAATGTTTTAAAGAAACGCTTTTACCCTGCTTTTCGCAAAAATCAAAATATTTTTTGTACTTAAAGTTTTCGACAATGGAAGCTATTTTTTCGGTAACCAAGTTTTTGCTTAAAAGAAATCGGTAAAAAAGCCTTAACAAACTTATCATTTCCATAAGCAAAGCGCACCCGTTTTTACTTCTTGTTGCGGCGGCTCCCCTGTATTCTAAATTATTCAACACATAATTACAAAAATCTACAAGGTCCTCGTTTTTTATTAAAACAAGATTTTTATTTTTAAAAAAAAGGGACTATAATTTTTTCGAACCTTCTTTTATGTCTTTTAATTGTATCTTCTCTTATCTTTCGTTTTTCTAAACTTTTAAAAAATTCCTCCTTATATTTATCTATACGGTCAAGTTTAACACTTACATTCTCGTATTTAAGTTCGTTTATTTCCTCTTTTATCTTTTTTACTTTTTTAAGTAAATTATCAAAATTTCTAATTTTTAAATTTTTATTCCTATCGTAATAAAATTTTATTTCGTCAACAGTAAGGATATTTTTGTCAAAAAACTTTTTAATATAAGTTCCCCTTAAAAAAAGAGAACCCGTTATATTTCCTTTCTTTCCCCTTTTAAAATCAACGTAAATATTCTCCCCAACTTGTATTTTTTTACGGCTGGAATCCGATTTTTAAAATTCTTTATAGGCATTAATAATATCAATTTCTTTAAGCATTAAAAGAACCTTTTTTTTGGTTACAGATTTGGTTACAATTATAACGAAAAGTATCAAAAAGTTACAAGTTCAAG
>JBDONV010000244.1:0-2803 GCA_039831165.1 Nautiliaceae bacterium
TGAAGGTAAAAAACTTCCGGGGGTTGCGGCTTTGGAAGTGCCTGACGAAGTGAGTTGTCAATGATAGTAGCGGCAAATTTTAAAATGAATAAAACGAGAAAAGAGACGGAAGAGTATTTAAAAGAACTTAAAAAATTAAATTTTGAAGGTGTAAAAGTTGCCGTTTTCCCTCCTTTTACAGCTTTAATGGAGGATGAATTAATCGGCGCTCAAAATGCCTACGCGGCAAAAAACGGGGCCTATACGGGAGAGATAGGGCTTGAGCAGTTAAACGAGTTTAATATAAAAAAAGTGCTTTTAGGGCACAGCGAAAGACGCCATATTTTAAATGAATCTCAGGAATTTATTGCAAAAAAGTTTTCTTTTTATAAGGAGCATGGGTTTGAAATTTATTACTGCGTGGGAGAACCTCTAGAAGTTAGAAAAAAAGGTATAGACGCTGTTATGGATTATATAAAGGCTCAGTTTGACGGAATTGATTTGGAGTATGAAAAACTGATTGTCGCTTACGAGCCCGTATGGGCGATTGGGACAGGTGTCAGCGCTACCGTTGAAGAGATAAAAGAGACTCATGAAAAAATAAGAAAATTAACAAAAAGACCAATTCTTTACGGAGGAAGTGTAAAACTGAACAATATCGAAGAAATTTTAAAAATACCGAATGTTGAAGGAGTATTGGTGGGAAGTGCGAGTTTGGATGTTGAGGTTTTTAAAGAGATGATAAATAAGGCAAAGGAGATAAAAAAATGATAATGGAAGGAAAAAAAGGACTTATTATAGGTGTGGCAAATAACCGCTCAATCGCTTACGGAATAGCAAAAGCCTGTAAAGCGCAGGGAGCGGATATAATTTTGACTTATCAAAACGATAAGCTCAAAAAAAGAGTGGAAAAAGTGGCAAACGAGCTTGACGTTAAAAACATATATCCGCTGGATGTAAGCAATCCTTCTGAAATTGAAGCGTTAAAAGAATCTATTGAAAAAGATTACGGGAAAATTGATTTTTTGGTTCATTCAGTGGCTTACGCCCCAAGAGAAGCGCTTGACGGGAAATTTATCGACACTACAAAAGAAGCTTTTAATATAGCCATGGAAATAAGCGTTTATTCGCTTATAGAAGTGGTTCAAAAATTACAGCCCGTGCTTAACGACGGAGCGAGTATTTTAACTCTTACATATCTTGGAAGCCAGAGATATATTCCTCATTACAATGTTATGGGAGTTGCAAAGGCTGCTTTGGAAGCCAGTGTTAGATATTTGGCGGTTGATTTGGGTGAGAGAAAAATCAGAATAAACGCCCTAAGCGCCGGACCTATAAAAACACTTGCGGCAAGCGGTATCGGAGATTTTAGCGAAATTCTTAAATATAACGAAAAAAATTCGCCTCTTAGAAAAAACGTGACGATAGAAGAAGTAGGAAACAGCGCTATGTATCTTCTAAGCGACCTCTCAAGCGGAGTTACGGCGGAAATTCATTATGTTGACAGCGGATATAATGTTATGGGAATGCCTTTATATGAGAAGTAATAGAAAAATTAACCCAAAAAGCACAAAAATCACACAAAACTATTTGATTTTTTTGAAATTTGACGATATAATTGTGAGACAAAAAATAACTTAAAGGAGAGAGAATGCTAAAAAAATTATCTTTAGCAGCATTGGTTGCATTAGGAAGTGTTAGTGTAGCAAGCGCTACTCCATTAACTGATGCTATTAAAAACGTTGATTTAAGCGGAATGTTAAGAATTAGATATTATAATGAACAACCAGGTGATGATGATGCGAATACTTGGAATAAGTGGAGAACAAATGGTATTTTCGTTTTCAAAGTTCCAGTAGATGAGCATATAAAATTCGTTTATAGAGCTTCAGTTCAAACATATTTTAAATCAGATGATGATTCAGCTGAAGGAATACCAGGTAATAATAATTTAAAAACACTAGCAATAAATGATGTTGATACTGGCCATATGAATAACTTATTGTTTATGGCTTATAGTAATGGTCCTTTAAATGCAATTATTGGTAAAATTCCAGTAAAAACTCCTATTACAAGTGCTGACCCTGCAACTCCAGGGCATGGTGCAGGTGCAATCGTTACTTACAACGTAGGAAATGGATTAACTGTAGCAGCAGGGTATGTTGATGCTATTAGACATGCAAAAGCAACAGATTATAGTCATTATGTAGGAAATACAGAAGCTAATTCTATTTATACTGCAGCTGCTATTTATAGTAATGATTTAGTTGATGCTCAGTTGTGGTATTTCCATATTAATAAAGCAATTGACAGTGAATTTGTGTTAAGTGCAAACGTAAAAGCTCTTAAAGATTACGGTGTAACTATTAAAGCGAATTATGCAACTTCAAATATGGCTGATGCGGATGATTTTAATATAGATGGTGTAAAAGGTGCTGATTTAAGTGATAAAGATTATTTTGATATTACAGTAAAATATGATCAAGACGCACTTCATGCTTTAATTGGATATGCGAGTGCAAGTGATGATGATGGTGTTGTTACTACTTCAGTGGATTCACCTCTTGGAGGAGTATTGCCAACTCAACAAAGAACAAATATTGCAAACGATTATGACACTGATGCAATATATGCAATGCTAGGATATGATGTAACAAGTGCTCTTAATGTATCAGCTAGATATGCTAATTTTGATGGAAGTGATGACAATGATGCTGATGAATATGTTGTTCAAGCTGATTACAAATATAATAAAAAACTATCTTTCCAAGCTTATTATTCAGTATATGATGCTGATAATGGCGATACAGATGATAAGAATGAA
>JBDONV010000201.1:0-9806 GCA_039831165.1 Nautiliaceae bacterium
TCGAGTTTGTTAAATTCAGCCATAGAACCGCTCGTATCCAAAACAGTTACTATATCGTATCCTTTTTTGTGTTGATTGGATAAAATTTCGCTTTTTATCGGAGAAGCCAGTGAAACCGAGAGTAATATTATTATCAAAATTTCAAGTATTGAGAATCTGTGTTTTATTTTTGAAAAAAAATGGGCGTTTGGGAACAGAAGTCCTTCGGTTTTGGCAGGACACAAAATTTTGCAGATGATAAACAAGATTATCAATAAAAACGCAAAAGGATATTCAAATGAAAAATTCACTTTATAGTCCTTATGAATTCTTCTATTTTTTCTTTTGTATTTTCATCCAAAGGAGGGACTAGGGGTTTGTATTTATACTTTTCAAGTTCTTTTTCTATTTCTTCAAAAAGTTTTTCGTTTTCTTCGTTTACGAATATTCTGCCCAGTGCCGTAAATTCATACGCCGTTTTTTTAGCATCCTCAAACGGGAGGTTTTGCAGTTTTTTAAGTATTGTCTTTTTATGATTTTCTCTTTTTTTATTTTTATAAAGTTTATAGCCTATTACAAGAAGTAAAACTATAATTAAAAACGCAAAAGACAAAAAAAGATACCATTGCCAGTCGATTAATACCGCATTAGGTTTTATATCTCTTAAAGGTAGATTCATTTTACCAGCTCCGTTAATTTAAAAAAAGGGTCTTCATCTGTATAAATTTTGGTAAATTTTATTTTCTCTTTTTTTAAATAAGCGATAAATTCCGAATCTTTTTCTTTTATCTTTTTTTCGTACTCTTTTATATTCTCTTTTGAAAAAACAGTATGTATTTTTTTTAAGTTTAGAGGGTCTATAAGTTCTATTTCTCCAAGTTCTTTAGGATTTTCTTCAAATTTATCCCTTATCCATATTAAAAAAGTTTCGTGTTTAAGTTTTTTTATCGGAGGATGGGAATAAAAATCCCCTATTAAAAATAGAATGGATTTTTTAAATTTATTAAGATAGTCAATAAACGAAAAATTATATTCTTTTTTTAAGTACTCAAAAGAGGCCGTTTTTTCTATTAAAACTGGTATGGATTTAATATTTTTTGTAGGTTTTGAATGAAAAAGAGGTTTTTTTTCGTAGATTATTAAAGAAACCTTATCATCGTATTTAACTGCGCTAAAACCTAAAAGAGCTGTTATTTCAGCGATAAGTTCCGTTTTTAGTCTATAAGAGCCGAAATGAAAAGAGCCGTTGGCGAGTATGCAGATTAATATGTTAAGCTCTCTGTCTTCTTCAAATTCTTTTACAAAAGGTTTTTGAAATTTGGCGCTTATTTTCCAGTCTATTTTTTTTGCGTCTTCTCCGTAAACATATTCTCTTAATTCTTTAAAGTCTAAACCGTTTCCTTTAAATGTTGAAGAGTGTCTTCCTATAAGGCTGCCAAAAACTCTTTTTTTTGTTTTTAAAATTAATGTTTTCATGGAATAGGAATGGTTTCAAGAATTTTTTTGATTATGTAATCCGTTGTTATTTCATCGGCTTCCGCTTTATAGTTTAAAATTATTCTGTGTCTTAGTACTTCAGGGGCTATTTCTATAATATCAAGAGGTGTTACGTAGTTTTTGTTTTTTATCATAGCGTTTGCTTTGCTTGCCTCTACTAAAGATATTGTTGCTCTCGGGCTTGCTCCAAATTCTATATATTCTTTTAATTCTTCTGACGGGTTTCTGGTGAAATTTACTATAGTAGCAATATACTTTATAAGTTCATCGTCTATATGAATCATTTTTTGTTTTTTTTGAAGTTCCAAAAGTTCTTCTTTTGAAAGAATCGTATTTACTTGAGGTTTTGAATTTAACATATGGATAATTTCCACTTCTTCTTCTATAGAGTTATAACCTACGATTACTTTTAACATAAATCTGTCAAGCTGAGCTTCAGGAAGCGGGTAGGTTCCTTCCTGTTCGATAGGGTTTTGGGTAGCTAACACCATAAAGGGAGAGGGAAGTTGAAAAGTGGTATCCGAAATAGTGACCTGTCTTTCCTGCATAGCTTCTAAAAGGGCGCTTTGGACTTTTGCGGGAGCTCTGTTGATTTCGTCCGCTAAAATAAGATTTGCGAAAATGGGGCCTTTTTTGATTTGGAATTCGTTTGTTTTGGGATTATAAATTTCTACACCAGTTATATCGCTTGGGAGTAAGTCCGGGGTAAACTGTATTCTGTTAAAATTCAAATCACAGACTTTTGCCAGTGTTTTTATAGCGGTTGTTTTTGCTACGCCCGGTACGCCTTCTATTAATATATGTCCGTTTGCGAGAAGAGCTATTAACATGGAGTCTATAAGTTTTTCGTGTCCTATTATTATTTTTTGTATCTCTTTTTTTACCGATTGAAGTTTATCCATATATAGGCCTTTTTATTATTTGGAAAATTATAAAACTCTTTAATTAATTAAGAATTAAATGATTTTTTTATTTTATTATTCAAAAACTCTTGACTTAAAAATTTTTTTTCTTTATAATTTCATCCACACAACGAAGAGTTGTGAGAGAGATGACCCGTTAGCTCAGTCGGTAGAGCATCTGCCTTTTAAGCAGAGGGCCGCTGGTTCGAATCCAGCACGGGTCACCATTTGTCCCCATCGTCTAGTGGTCTAGGATACCGCCCTTTCACGGCGGCGACACGGGTTCGAATCCCGTTGGGGACGCCACTGGAGCCGTAGTTCAGCTGGTTAGAATGCCGGCCTGTCACGCCGGAGGTCGCGGGTTCGAGTCCCGTCGGCTCCGCCATGGTCGCTTAGCTCAGCTGGGAGAGCACCAGCCTTACAAGCTGGGGGTCGCAGGTTCGAGCCCTGCAGCGACCACCACTATTTTATAAATAGTGACAGTCACTTTAAGGTAATATATGAAGAACATTATAATCTGTCCAAAATGTAAAACCCTCAATAAAAAAATTCCTCTAAATCCCGCTGAAGTTGCCGTATGTAACAAATGCGGATATTTTTTATATAGAAACGTGCCTTTTTTGAAATACAAACTTTTTTCATTTTCTCTTAGTGCTTTAATCTTTTTTTTAATAGCAAACATTTTTCCCATCATTCATATAAATATTTTAGGTTATGAAGGAAAATTTACACTGATAAATGGTATTGTTTATCTTTATTCCGAAGGATATCTTTTTTTGGCTTTTTTTACTCTTTTAAGTGTGGTTATTTTTCCTTTATTGATTCTTTTAGGTATCTTTTTATTTTCAAACTTTTTAATTTTTAATAACAAAAAGTTAGCAAAAGAAACTCTTGTTTTTCTTACCGTTTTAAGGCCGTGGGTATATGTGGATATATTTTTTGTCGCAATTTTGGTAACATTAGTAAAAGTTTTAAATTACGGAGATATAAGTTTTGATATAGGGTTTATTAGTATTGTTTTTTATCTTTTATTTGAAATTTATTTTTTTAAATATATAAAACTTCAAACGTTATGGGAATATATAGATGTATAAAGCGTGTCCTTATTGTAATGCTGTAAACTTAAAAAACGAAATTTATTGTCACAGATGTGGGTTAAAGATAAAAAAAGAGATATCTTTATCGTTTGCTTTTTTAATTGCCGGTGTTGTTTTTTATATTCCCGCTAATCTTTTTCCGATTTTGCAGACGAATAAATTTTTTGTCTCGTATGTAAATACTATAATAGATGGAATATTTGAGCTTATGGATGATGGAGATTATCCTATTGCCTTAATTGTTTTTTTAGCTTCGGTTTTAATTCCTATTTTAAAATTTTTAATAATGTTTTACCTTCTTTTTTCTATTAAGTTTAAAAGATGCGAATTTTTAAAATTTAAGTATAAATTATATGAATTTGTTTCTATATCGGGGCCATGGTCTTTACTTGATATTTTCGTGGTTGTTGTGTTAAGCGTTTTGATACGTTCTGAAAATATTTTTGTTTTACCAAGAGAAGGTGCTTTTTATTTTCTTATTATGGTAATATGCACTATGTTAAGCTCTAAATTTTTGGATATAGAACTTTTAGGAGAAAAGTGTGGAAATTAAAGAAGCGGAAGTTAAAAAAAGAGAGATAAACTGGTTGGTATGGATGGTTCCTATTGTTTCTTTAATAGTTGGAGGATGGCTTTTATTTAAATATTTTTCAGGTTTGGGACCTTTGATTGAAATTTATTTTGAAAACAGCGGAGGATTGGAGCCTAAAAAATCCATTGTAAGGTTTAGGGACGTTAAAGTTGGGATTGTGGAAGATATACAGCTTTTAAAAAAGGGTGTTTTAGTAAAAGTTAGGATGCACAGAGATGTTAAACCTTTTTTGAATTATACTACAAAATTTTGGATAGTAAGACCGGTTGTAGAACTTGGGAAAATTAAAGGGCTTGAAGCTTTGGTTAGCGGTCCTTATATACAGATGTATGCAAAAGATGGTAAGTTTAGTAAAAAAAGGTTTGAAGGGTATATGCAAGAACCTCTTGATTTGGATATTCTTCATGCAAAAATTTTTAGGCTTTATGCAAAAAGTTCTTATTCTCTTAGTGAAAAGATGCCAATTTATTATAAGGATGTAAAAGTAGGCAGTATAAAAAAGGTTATTTTACATCCCTCAAATGTTGAAATAATTGCTTCTGTTAATAAAAAATACGCTTTTTTGGTAAATGATTCTACTAAATTTTGGAATTTAAGAGGTATAGACATATCTTTGAATAAAGACGCTTTAAAAATAGATATACCAGGAATTTCCCAAATTTTAATAGGAGGGATTGAATTTGAAACCCCCGATTTAAATGCTTCTTTTACGAAAAAAAAGTTTAAGCTTTATGCCAGTAAAGGAGACGCTTTTAAAAATTCTTTAGGAAAAGAGATATATAAGGATGTGAAAGTTACTGTAATAGATAATAAAAATGCATTGCTAAAAGTAGGAGATGGAATTTATTTTAAAGATTTTCTTGTAGGTTACGTAAGCGATATAGTTTCAAAACTTGATATGAAAACATTAAAAGTTATAAGCGTTTGTAATCTAAAAATAGACATATCCGCTTTTGGAGGGGAAAAAGGTTTTGAATTTCTATTACAAAAGGGGCTTGTTGCTAAAGTGGTAAAAGGAATGCCGATGTTAGACGGTGTAAAAATAGAACTGTTTTTAGATTCTAAATATAAAAATTCAAAAGCTTTAAAAGTAGTAAGAGTAAAAGAAAACGATTTAATAAATAAAGTTTCTTTATTATTGGATAAATTAAACGAGGTTGATTATAACCGTACGTTTATGGCGTTTACTGAATTTTTTGAGGATAACAATCCTAAAATAGGAAAACTTCTTGATAACCTAAATAAGGGAGTAGAAAGTTTTAACGAGTTTGTATCTTCGGAAGATTTCAAAAATTTACCGCTTAAATTAAATAAAACTCTTAATACGGTAGATGTTACATTAAAAAGTTATTCAAAAGGTTCTATTTTTTATATAAAACTGAATGAAATTTTAAAAGATACTCATAAATCATTAAGACTTTTTCAAAAAATTGAGAAAAAAATAGATAATAAACCAAATGTTTTGATTTTTGGAGAATAAAATGATTAGAATTTTTTTTATTTTCTTACTGTTGTTTGTAGGGTGTTCAAAAAATATTTATATACATTGGAATATCGAGAAAGAGTCTCAAGTATATGAAACGAATAAAACGGTTGCGGTTAAAATCGAACTTCCCGATTATATGTTAAGCGGAAATATAGCCGGTGTTAAGGGGGGAAAGATTATTTTACTTGATTATAAAATCAATGAAATTCCTGAAGATTTTTTTGAAAAATACACTGTAGAAAAACTAAAAAACTTAACTGGTTTTAAAGTGTGTTCTTTATGGGATACAGAAAATTTTAATGTATTGGTGGATATAAAAATTTTGGATTATTATGTGGATTTTGATAAAAAAGAAGTAGTATTGAAGGCTGAAGTTTTTGATAAGAAGTTTAAAAGAATAATAAACTTTAAAGGGGATTTTTTAAAAGCTTATCAAGAAGCATATGATGAGTTGTTAAATTTTATTGCTATAAAATTAAAGGAGAAATTATGAAGCTTAAATTCTTAGCGGCAGTATGCGGATGTTTTTTGATTTTTAATTCGGGATGTACAAAAATGTATAATTCAAACGAAGTTGCTTTAAATGATGTTAATTCTGTTTTATCCTATGAAGAAGGGATAGTGGAGGATATTAAAAATGTTGTTATAAAAGATGACGGGAGCGGGGCTGTAATAGGAGCTTACAGCGGTGCAGTACTTGGAAGTATGATGGGCAGGGGAAAAGGAAGTCTTGTTTCAGCTTTAATAGGCGGAATAGCCGGTGCTTTTGCTGGAAGAGAAATAGATAAAGCAAATGCTCAGGAAGTTTTTATAAGACTTGAAAACGGCAATAATATAGTCGTTGTAGTAAAAGGTGTCGATTTAAAAGTAGGTGAAAAGGTAAGAGTGGTAAAAAAAGGAAACAGAGTGGTGAGAATTGAAAAAATCAAGTTTTAAATTTTGAAATTATCTCTTTTAGAGATGAAAGTTTTTCTTTTAGGGAATTTGCCACATTTTCTATAGCGTTTGCTATTCCTAAGTTTTTTGAAGAAATATTTGTAAGGTTTTGAGAGTGTTCGATTAACTGTTTTGAGTTATGAGCCATAATAGTCACGTTTTTGGTTGCAATTTTGGCGTATTCTATATTTTCTTTATTCATTTCCAAAATTCCTTTTAAGTCAAGTTGAATATTTTGAGTATTTTTTGCAAGTTGGTTCATTTTTTCGGAATTTTGGGATATTTCTTTATTGGTGTTTTCTATTGTTTTAGTAATTGTTTTAACTATTCTTTCTATATCTATTAAAGATTCTCCTGATTTTTCTGCGAGTTTTCTAATTTCATCCGCTACTACGGCAAATCCTCTTCCATGTGTTCCGGCTCTTGCCGCTTCAATTGCCGCGTTAAGGGCTAAAAGTTCTGTTTGTTCGGTTATATCACTTATAATTTTTAAAACATTTTTAATTTCCTCCGTTTGAGAGTTGAGGTTGTTAAGAAGGTTATTTAGTTCTTGCTCTTTAGAATTGATGGCAGTTATTTCTTCGATTGCTTTATCTAGTTCAAGAGCGAATTTTTCTAAAAATTTAGAAGTTTCCATCAGCGTTTTTGTTGTTGATGCTACCGATTCTTCCGTTTTATCGAGATGTTTTGAAAGTGAGTTTGATATTTCTGATATTGAATTTGCTTCTTTATCCGTTTCTTTGATGGTGTGTTTTAACTCTTTTGTGATTTCTTCTAATTTAAGGGCGTTTGTGGTAATATTGGATGAGAGTGTCTGAACGTCTATAATAATTTCTCTTACGTTGGATATAAATTTGTTAATGTAATTTGCGGCTAGTTTTATTTCGTTTTGCTGTTTTATTTCTATCTGTTTGGTAAGGTCTCCGTCTCCTTCACTTATTTCTTTAGAAATTTCTATAAATTCCTGAATTGGTTTAATAACGTAAATTTTCAGTAAATAATAAGCCGCGATTTGAATAACAACAGCTACAATAATATGTTCTATTGCCGTTTCTAAAAAAGCTTCGGAATTCGTAAAGTATGTATATAACAATAAAATTGCTGATGTAATAATATTTACGCCTAAAAGTTTTAAGTTAAAGTCTTTAATAATGGAATGCATTTTATCCCTTTACTACGTGAAAAATTTTATCTAAATTAAGGTCTTTAAAAAGTTCGTAAACTATATCGTCGCTAACAACTATTTTTATAGTCTTTCCTTTGTCTTTTAGTTTTTCAAGTTTTGCTATTATGCTTGAAGGAAAAGAAAACGAATTTTTTACCTGAACTGTAATGTTATCATATTCTGAGCCTAATTTTTCAAGAACTGTAATAATTTCATCAGCATCTTTGATAGTGATGATAGGTTCTATTATTTCTAATACGTTTCCTTTTACTTTATATTTCATTTTTCGTCCTTTAAAAAAATTTTTAGTTTATTGCCTTTTGGATTAAAAAAAATTCCTTCGCTAAGACTTTGAATTATTTTAATTCCTCTTCCGTGATATTTGTTTATATTTATTTCGTCTAATATGTTTATATCAAAACCTTTTGTATTTTCTTCATACAGCATTTTTATAAAAGGTTCTTTTTTTTGAAGGGTTATTTTTACTTTTACGGATTTTTCTTTTGGAGATTCATCTTCAACTTTTTGAAATTTTTCCTTTTTATTTTTAAGTTCATAAATGCCATGTTCAAGAGTATTCATAAACAGTTCTTGAAGAATATAGATGATTTTGTGTTTTTGAGGCAGGTTTTCGTTTGCCAACGTTAGTAATGCTTCGTTTATGGAATCTTTATCTTTTATTTCCAGTTCAAGTTCGAAAAATTTTTCAAATTTTTCATCTTTTTTATAATGTATTATCGAAATATCGTCATCTTGGGTTGCGTGTTTTTTGAAATCATTTATTATTTCTTTGATAAATTCCGCTTTTTTATACAGTTTTAAAAATCTTGTATAATAAAGTCCTTGCAGGTTTTTAAGATGCGATTCTATAAGACCGTCGCTTATAATAAAAAAATAATCAGGCAGAGGAATAACATTAAATTTAAAATCCTCAGTTCTTTTTCTGATAGGCAGATTGTTGGCTTTGTATCGTTCTTTTTCTGTATAAATTGGAGGCATACCGAAATTTGCGTAATAAAGTTTATTTTCTTTGATACATAAAATAGTGGCGCATAATATTTCATTTTCTAAGAGTATGGATTTTGTATAATTTATAAAGTCTTTAATGGTTCTTTCAAATTGAAAATCTTTATATTCTATTGCTTTTTTTATGGAATATTCTAAAAACGCCGTTGCGTTTATTGATGTTAAAGAAGCGCTAAGACCTTTTCCCATGGCGTCTATAATGCCTAAAACGTAAAAATTTTCTTTTATTCTTTTACTAAAAATAGTATCTCCGTTTAAAATATCCTTTGGTTTATAATAAGACTCAATAAGATGTTCATTTTCAAAAAACATAGAAAGTTCATTTTTTATAATTTTTTTGTGTTTTATAATAGCTATTTGTTCTTGGTAATTTTTGTATTCTATCTCTTTTTTGAGCTCTTTATTTTTTTCTTTTTCTTTACGTATATAATCTACAAGTTTTTGAAGCATATTCATTTTTGCGCTAAATTCGGGAAGAGAAATATCTTTACTGATAAAATCGTCAAATCCTGCTTTTAACGCTTCGTTTTTTACGTTTATGTCTTTTGATGATGTAAGCATAATTAGTATGGAATCAGAATTTATCTCTTTTATTTTTTTTGCTAGGTCTATGCCGTTTATTTCGGGTAAAATATAATCTATAATAATAATATCAGGTTTATGTGTTTTTAGATATTTTAAAAGATTTCCGGGTGTTGAAAACAGTTTAACGTTTTCAAATCCTATTTTGCCTAATAACTGTTTTATATATTTTAAAAAAGCCTTACTATCATCTATTATACATATTTCCATAATAATCCTTTTGCTTTAAATAATTTTAGCTAAATTTTTGAAAATTTTGTATAATTTTTGTAAAGTTTATTGATAATAAGATATAAGGGGAGATAGAATGGCAAGAAAACCAAGAATAAACGAACCCGGATTTTATCATATAGTAAATCGTGGTGTAAATGAGAGTGAGGTATTTAGCGAAAAAGAAGACTATTTTAAATTTATGGAATTAATGTTAAAAACAAAATATGATTATAAAGTTACTTTTCATGCTTTTACGGTTTTGCCTAATCATTATCATATTTTAATAGAAACACATCTTCCTAATATTTCAGAAGCTATGAGATTTTTAAAT
>JBDONV010000057.1:0-2795 GCA_039831165.1 Nautiliaceae bacterium
TTTTTCTTTTTATTTCATACATTCTTTTATCCGCTTGTTCTATTACTTTTCTTATATCGATATCATCTTCAGGATAAAATCCAGTTCCAACACTACTTGAAACCTTTATACCGTCCATTTCAAAATTAAGTTCCGAAGAGATTTTTTTTGTAAGTTTTTTAAGTTCTTCTTTATTTTTAACAAAAGTCATAAAAATAAACTCATCTCCCCCTATTCTAGCTATTAAATCATCTTTTTTTGCAATTTTTTTAAGTTTTTCCGCCACTTTAATTAAGGCTTTATCTCCTTTTGCATGTCCAAAAGTATCATTTATCTCTTTTAAATTATCCAAATCTATAAAAAAAATTCCCGTTTTTTCTTTTGTAAATTCTTCAAGTCTTTTTTCAAAGAAATGTTTATTCCCTATTTTTGTTAAGGAATCATTATAAGCTATATTATAAATATCTTTATCCAAATTTTTTACTATTTCTTTTAATTTATCTAAAAAAACATTTAAATCCATAGGTTTTGGAATAAATCCGCTTACACCTAGATTAATAGCTTTTATTAACGTCTCTTTATCTCCATATGCAGAAATTAAAATAGCCTGTTGATGTTTGTTAAGTTCTTTTATTTTTTTTATCATTTCAATACCGTCTATTTCCGGCATTTTAATATCCGATATTACAATATCAGGCTTTAGACTTTTATACAGCTCAAATCCATCTCTTCCGTTAAACGCTTTATAAAACTCTTTTACCTCTTCTTTTAAAATCATTTCTATTACTTCCTGAGTATGAAAATCATCTTCCACCACCAATACGGATACATCTTTTAAATTCAAATCCTTCTCCTATTTATCGCTTTTAAAAAGCATATAATCTCCTACTTCACCTTCAGATTTTCTGGCAACTACCTCGCATTTTACTTTAAACAGATAAAAAACTTCTCTTCCACACTCTTCAAATAAACACTCAAAATTTCCCATACCTTTACTTATAACGATATCGGCATTGTAAAAAATTTCTTTTGACTTTTTATTTGCAAACTTAAGATGAAATCCTGGACTTGGGACTCCACTATTTATAACCTCAGCTAAATTCCAAATCTCAAGGCCTTCCAAATCTTTTACGGTAACATCATTAATAACAGGCTTTCCTCTTACAATATAATAAACCTTAATATCCGAGTTAATTTTTTTAATTTCTTCTATTAAAATTTCGTCAAAAACATTCTCTCCCGCGTTATCGGCAAGATAACAGATAGTGTTAGATTTTAAAATCTTTTCCCTTAAGCTTTCATAGTCATTTTTTTTAAAACTCAGTTGAAATATTTTTTTTATCTCTTTTTCAAGATTATATTCCTGATGAACACCCAAATCTATAACATTACCCGCTACTGCTATTTTACAGGCTTCAAACAAAGAGTCTATACTTTTTGATATCCTTTTTTTTAAAATAGGTTTAAATTTTAACGCTTCAGATATAGCCGTTCTTTTTTCTTCTTTAAAAAGGTCTTCCACGTTTAAAATTTCGCCTATTTTTCCATATTCTTCAGCGGCTATTTCAGGAGGGGTCACATTAATATCGTATTTGCTTAAAATCTTAGCCCCCTCTCTTAAGACTACAGAAGCTTTTTCATCGGAAAGATTAAATTTATCTGAGATTTTATAAACCTGCTTGTAAATACATAAATAACACTCTTTTGCTATATTCATTTAATCCCAAGCTCCCTTTTTATTACAGGCTCGTTAAATCCGCAAATCCATCTGCTGCCGATAAGTATTACAGGCACTCCCCTGCATCCGTGTCTCTCACAGTCTTTTGCCGCTTTAGTGTCTTTACTTATATCTATTTTTTTGTATTTTATCTTATTTTTTCTAAAAAACTGTTCAGCCCTCGTGCACCATACGCATCCAGGAGCTGTAAAAAGCACAACTCTTTTTTGGCTCATTTCTCCTCCTTTTGATTGTTGTTTTTTTCTTCCCTTTTTAACACCTGTCCCCACATCAGCTTATACTTTCTTCTACAAAATTCAAGCTCATCCTGACATATTTCAAGCTGTCGCTGAAGCCTTTCAATAGTTTTTTTCTGTTCTTCATAAGCTTCTTGAAGAGAATATATAGATTCTTTTAAAAACTTATTTTCTTCTTTTAACGTATCAATGGTTTCATCTTTACTCATCAATACTTTTTCATGAAGAGTTAAAAGCATACCTATCGTACGCTCGGCTATAGAGTTCTCTTTTTCTATTATTTCCAGTTCTGGCAAAGGCACCAGAGCCTTCGCCATAGATTCCACTTCTATAAAAACTTCATTATCCTGTTTTTTGCATTTTAATTGTTTTTCTTTACACAGCTTTATAATCTCTTTTTTTGTTTTACCGGTTAATTTGGAAAATTCAGAAATACTTAACCACGTCTGCATCAATCGAGTCTTACCTCCACTTCTTTTGAATCAAGCTCCACTTTCTTAGCCTGAGCTATTCTATCCTCTTCAAGCTTAGCTTTTAACTCATCATCGCTGTTGGCCAAAATCTGAAGAGCCAGATACGCCGCATTCTTAGCACCCGCTTTCCCCACCGCTACCGTAGCCACAGGCATACCTCCTGGCATTTGAACGGTACTTAAAAGAGCGTCCAGTCCATCCATCATACCTGTAGGCATCGGAACTCCTATAACCGGTCTTGTTGTAAGAGAAGCCACTACCCCCGCTAAATGTGCAGCCATTCCGGCACCGCATATAAATACTTTACAACCTCTCTCTTCAGCTTCTTTTACATATAAATGAGTTCTATCTGGAGTCCTGTGAGCAGAT
>JBDONV010000181.1:0-2785 GCA_039831165.1 Nautiliaceae bacterium
TTTCATATTTTCTATTTTTTCCAAATCAAATTCATCAAAATTACTCTCACTAAATAAATAACCATCATCCATTTCATCAAAATAATTTTTTATTATTTCAGGAATTTTTTCATATACAAAATGTTTAGTAATTAAAGCAATTACCGCCTCTTCCGCCATAGGCTCATAAGCAATACACTCTTTATTCTCAACTCTTATCGGATGCATAAAAACATCTGCTTTTATATCTTTTAAAGGAAGATTTCCTATTGAAACTCTCATTTTTTTTCCTTAAATTGACTTTGAAAATACTTTCTGGTTTGCCATTTTTTTAAAATATTCATCAAAAGGCAATACAATATTTCTGATTAAAAGACTTCCCGTTTTATTTACTAATATTTTTTTAGGTGTAATTTCTACTAAGCCTTCTTTTATAAATTCTTCAAGTTCTTTTAGTTCGTTTTCAAATTTTTTTCTAAAATCGATTCCAAACGTCTTTTCAAATCTTTCAATATCAAATGAAAAATTAGCCATCATTTCCATAATAACGTATTTTCTTATTAAATCTTCTTCATTTAACATAACCCCTCTAAATACCGGAAGTCTTCCCTCATCTATAGCTTTTTCGTAAGATTTTAAATCTTTATAATTTTGAAAATAAGCTTTTTGTGTTTCACTAATGGAAGTTAAGCCAAATCCGATTAAATCGGCTCCCCCTTTTGTAGTATATCCTTGGAAGTTTCTATGAAGCTCGCCTTTTTCAATCGCTTTAAAAAGCTCATCGTCAGGCTTTGCAAAATGGTCCATTCCTACCATTTTATAACCGTTGTTTTCAAAAAAGTCTATAACATATTTAAAAATTTTAAGCTTCTCTTCAGGAGTTGGAAGAGTTGTTTCGTCTATTTTTCTCATACCCTTTTTAAGCCAAGGTACGTGAGCGTAATTAAATACGGCAAGTCTATCTGGATTTAGGTCTTTTACAAGTTCAAGCGTCTTTTTAAACGTCTCTAATGTCTGAAATGGAAGCCCGTAAATCAGGTCAATATTTATTGAATCAATCCCAGCAGCCCTTGCTATATCCACCGCTTCTTTTGTTAAATCAAACGGTTGAATTCTGTTTACGGCTTTTTGAGTCTCTTTGTTAAAATCCTGAACTCCGAAACTAATTCTGTTTACACCGTATTTTTTCATAACATCCATATGTTCTTTTGAAAAAAATCTCGGGTCAATTTCTACGCTGATTTCAACGTCTTCTTCAAAATTTTTAAAATGAGAATAAATAAGCTTATAAATTTCTTCAAGCTCTTTGGGAGTAAAGAAAGTAGGCGTACCTCCACCAAAATGTAGCTGTCTTACAACTCTAGAAGTATCAAGATATTTTGCCCATATATCAAGCTCACGTTTTAAATAATCGATATATCTCCTTCTTTTGTCGGCTTTACTTGTATAAACTACGTTACATCCGCAAAAATAACAAGCACTCTTACAAAAAGGAAGATGAAAATAAAGACTGAGAGGTTTATTTGATTTTAATTCGTCAATAATATCTTCAAAAGAGAGGTCTTTAAACTCTACCGCTGTAGGATAAGAAGTATATCGCGGCGCATGACGGGAAAAACGGGAAAGTTTTTTAAAATCTATCCCGCTCATAAATACTCCTTAAATTCATTCGCAAAAATTCTACCAGCTGTTTGCCATTCATCAAACGGTACTACCAGCTCTTTTTTAATAAGTTTTTCATTCTTATCAAGAAGTGCTGCTTTGATTTTTATGGAATCATCCACCATAATTTTAGCATTAACCCCAACAGGAGCATGACATCCAAGATTAAGTTCATCTACAAAATCTCTCTCAATCGTTACTTCTACTCTTGTCCATAAATCGTTAAGAGGTTTTACCGCTTCAATTACAGCTTTATCTTTTATCGTTTCAATACCAAGAGCTCCCTGTCCCATAGCAGGAATCATAATATCGGTATCTAAAACCTCAAAATATTTAACCTCTTTCATAAGTCCGAGTCTCTTAATACCCGCATAAGCTAAAATAATGGCGTCGTATTCTCCTCTTTTTAGTTTATTAATTCGTGTATCAACATTCCCTCTAAGGTCCGTAATTACTAAATCATCTCTAAATGCTTTTAATTGCATAGCACGTCTTATTGAACTAGTCCCTACAACCGCGTTATGAGGAAGCTCGGCTAATGTTTCAAATGTTTCACTCAAAAACACATCCTCAACCGCTTCTCTTTTAGGGATAGCCACCAGGTCAAAATGTTCAGTATCGTATTGAGTTGGAAAATCTTTTAAAGAATGTACGGCAATTTGTGCTTCACCTCTTAAAAGGGCTTCTTCTACTTCTTTAATAAAAAGTCCTTTTCCTCCAATCTGTGCTAAAGGTTTATCAAGAATTTTATCCCCAGTAGTAGTTACAATCTTTAAATCTACTTCATGGCCTAAATTTTCCAGTCTTTTTTTAACCCATTCAGCCTGCCATAAAGCAAGTTTGCTGCCTCTTGTCGCAATTGTCAGTTTCATAAATCTCCCTTTATTTTTTATTTAAATTATATCATTTTATAGTAGTTTTGCCGCATCTTTACTATGATAGCTTATAATCATATCAGCGCCGGCCCTTTTGAAAGAAAGAAGTATCTCCATCATTAAATTTTCATAATCCATCCATCCGTTAAGCGCTGCCGCTTTTACCATTGAATATTCACCGCTTACGTTATAAACACATAACGGCTTTAAAGTATTTTCTTTTATCGTTTTAATAATATCCATAAAAGCAAGAGCAGGTTTTACCATTA
>JBDONV010000135.1:0-2780 GCA_039831165.1 Nautiliaceae bacterium
GGGCTTGATATTGAAAAAGTAAGCGTTTTTAAGAAAAAGTATAAAAACTTCCCAAACGATGCTTTAGCCAACATAAATTTAGAGCTTAAAAGCGGAATTACTATCGGAATTAATGTCTCATGGCTAAGTCCCGTAAAAGTTAGGGAGATGATAATAGGTGGTAGTAAAAAAAGCATTGTTTATGATGATACTTTAGAAGATAAGATAAAAATTTACGATGCCGGAGTTGTGTTAGAGGAAAATTTAAGCAAAGATGAGGTGTTTAAATATTTAGTGCAATATAGATACGGAGACATTGAAATTCCAAAACTTCCAAAAAGATATCCGTTAAACAATGCAATTGAACACTTCTTTGAGTGTGTAAAAGAAAACAGACTTCCGATAACCTCCCGCGATTCGATTATAAACGTTACAAAAGCACTTGAAATTATTTCAAAGGTATAAAATGGTTAAGTTTTTAGATTTAAAAAAGCAGTATGGGAGTATTAAAGAGGAGATTGACAAGGCAATTTTTGATGTAATAAATGATACCGCTTTTGTAGGGGGAGAGTATGTGGATGAGTTTGAAAAAAATTTTGCCAACTATATTGGCGTAAAACATGCAATTGGAGTTGGTAACGGGACGGATGCTCTTGAAGTTGCTCTTTGGGCGCTTGATTTGCCAAAAAACTCTGAAGTTATAGTGCCTGTGAATACTTTTATTGCTACAAGTGAAGCGGTTAGCAGGAATGGGTTAAAGGTTAAATTTGTAGATTGTAATAGATACTATCAATTAAATACCGCTATTTTAGAAGATGCAATTAGTGAAAATACTTCGGCAATTATTGCTGTACATCTTTATGGACACCCTGCGAATATGAGAAAAATAGTTGAAATTGCAAAAAAATATAATTTAAAAGTTATTGAAGATGCAGCGCAAGCGCACGGGGCTGAGATTAAATGGAAAATGGAAAATGGAGAATGTAAAATTAAAAAGGTAGGGAGTTTTGGAGATTTGGCGACGTTTAGTTTTTATCCGGGTAAAAATCTTGGGGCGTATGGCGATGGAGGGATGGTTGTAACGGATAATGATGAATTAGCACTAAAAATTAGAAAATATATAAATCACGGAAGGAGTGAAAAATATCTACATGAATTTGAAGGTAGAAATACAAGACTTGATGGGATTCAAGCAGCAATTTTGAATGTAAAGCTTAAATATTTAGGGAACTGGATAGAAAAGAGAAATTATGTCGCAAATAGGTATCTGAGTGAGATTAAAAATCCTTTAGTTAAGCTTCCAAAAGTAGTTGATAATATAAAGCATGTTTGGCATTTGTTTGTGGTTGAAGTGGAAAATAGGGATAAATTTAGGGAGTATTTAAGTAAAAATGGTATTCAAAGTGCAATACACTATCCAAAGTGCCTTGCAGATTTAAAGGCTTATGATATAAAAAATGATTTTAAATGTTGCAAAAGAGCAAAAAAATTAGTATCTTTACCAATAGGAGAGCATTTAGAAGGTAGTGAAATAAATAAAATAATTGAGGTTGTAAATAGTTATAAAGGATAGAAATGTTTGATTTTTTTAAGAAAAAAGAAAGAACTCAGGCAAGTGAAATGGTAAGTCCTAAAAAAGACCCGTTTCCGGATTACGATGAGATTAAAAATTTAATTATTATTGATATCAGAGGCCCTGAAGATGTAGAATATTATGGAAAACTTGAAAATTCAATTAATATTCCTTTTGATGAATATTTCGCAAGCAAGCTTTTAATGCTTGATAAAAATAAAAAATACGGAATTATGGATTTAAGGGGAATAGTCAGTGATTTAAAAGAGGCTGAGAGAATAGCCAAAGAAATAGGGCTTGATGCTAAAGCTTTAAGAGGTGGATTTTTTTATATTACGGAAGTTTTAAATATTAAACCGATAAAGGAAGATGATGAATATACTGGTTTTAGGAAGTAGTGTAGGAATAGGAGCGTTAATAGGATATGTTACAAATTATGTGGCGATAAAGCTTCTTTTTCGTCCTTATAAATCTATAAAAATAGGAAATATTGTTATTTTTCCTCAAGGAGTAATTCCTAGAGAAAAAAAATCTTTGGCAAAAAAAGTCGGGGAAGTAGTCAAAAACTATATATTAAGCGAAGAAGAAATAAAAAAAATAATAACTTCTCCTGAAGTAAAACAGGAGATAGAAAAATTTTTGGACGAAAAAGTTGAACATTTGACAGATAAGGAGATAACGGAGTTTATTTCAAAAGAAGAGATGGCTGATAATTTTGCCAAGATTATTGTAAAAGTAGTTCAGGAAAAGTTTTCTATGTTTGCTTCGTTAGTAAGCGAAGATATGATAAAAAATATTTTAATTCAGCTTGAAATTCCTTTAAAAATAAATGAATTAGTTAAAAGCGAAAAAATAAAAGAAATTTTAAAAAAGGAAGTTTTTGAATTTTTGGAAAAAGAAGTGCCTCAAATTTTTCTAAAAGCTCACGTTGATAAAATAGTGGAAGAAAAAGTGGCTTCTTTTGATGAAAAGACGCTTGAGGATATGCTTTTTTCGTTGATGAAAAAACATTTTAGTTTTATTAATTTTGCAGGAGCTGTTCTTGGGGGCATTATCGGATTCGTTCAATATTTTATTATTACCTCTTTTTGATACGTTATAAAAATTTTTGATTTGTTATAAAAAATAAAAAAAAAGAAAAATCACTGAAGCGTTAAGCCCAGCATTTTTCTTACATAATCTTCAGGCATTTGATGGAAGTATAGATATTTGTAAACTTTATCCTCTT
>JBDONV010000130.1:0-9633 GCA_039831165.1 Nautiliaceae bacterium
TTCATAATCCATCCATCCGTTAAGCGCTGCCGCTTTTACCATTGAATATTCACCGCTTACGTTATAAACACATAACGGCTTTAAAGTATTTTCTTTTATCGTTTTAATAATATCCATAAAAGCAAGTCCGGGTTTTACCATTAAAATATCAGCACCTTCTGCTTCATCAATCAAGCTCTCAAGTAGCGCCTCACGAGCGTTTGCCACATCCATCTGATAGGTCTTTCTGTCTTTTGGCAAATATTCGTTTGCCACAGGAGCACTCTCGGCAGCGTCTCTAAAAGGTCCGTAAAAAGCACTAGCAAATTTAGTAGAATAACTCATAATAGGGATATGTTTATATCCGTGAGTATCAAGCGCGTTTCTAAGTGTCTCTATGATGTTATCCATCATACCGCTTGGGGCTATCATATCAGCCCCGGCTTTTGCATGAATTATTGCCTGTTTTGCGCTTATTTCAAGTGTTGCATCATTATCAACTGTTTTTAATTTAGGATTTATAATTCCGCAATGCCCATGGTCTGTAAATTCGCAAAAGCATAGGTCAGTAATTACGGCGATTTTATCTCCAAAAGTCTCTTTTATTTTTCTAACACTTCTAGCTATTAGCCCCTCTTCATCTAAAGCGTCACTACCGCAAGAATCTTTAAGTTTTGGAATTCCAAAAAGAATTACCGCTTTAATTCCCAAATCAATACATTCGGCAACTTCCTCCAAAAAAGCATTTTCACCAAACTGATAAATTCCGGGCATACTTTTTATCTCGTTTTTACCATCAAGCCCTTCTTTAATAAAAACAGGCATTATTAAATCATTCTTAGTTACATAAGTTTCTCTAACCAAATCTCTTATATTTGAGTTTAATCTAAGTCTTCTTAGATTCATTTTTGCTCCCTTAATTTCTTAGAATATTCTTTTGCATAATCCACAAAAAATTTAGCGTTTTCTACCGGCACGTCAGGAAGAATTCCATGACCTAAATTAAATATATGTCTATGTCCGTTCATAATATTTGCAATTTTCTCCACCGCTTCTTTTGTAGCGCTTTTGCTGTATAGTCTTGTAGGGTCCATGTTTCCCTGAAGAGTATAATTATCTTTAAATATACCAAGAGCATAATCCATAGGAGTATTCCAATCAATTCCTATTACATCAAACTCTCCGTCCATCTCGCTCATATAAAGTCCTACTCCTTTGGAAAATCCAATTACAGGTATATGAGAATATTTTTCTTTAAGTTTTTTAGCTATTTCTTTCATATAATTCCATGAAAACTCAAAAAATTTTTCTTTCTCAAGAGCACCGCCCCAACTGTCAAAAATCATAACCGCATCAGCACCTGCTTCTATCTGTTTTGAGAGATATTCTATTGTCTCTTTTGTATTAAATGCTAACAGTCTATGAAGCATCATCGGATTTGAATAGACCATTTTTTTAATTTTTGCATACTGTTTAGAGCCTCTTCCTTCCACCATATAAGTGGCAATGGTCCAAGGACTTCCGGCAAAACCAATAAGGGCTTTATTTTCAGGAAGTCTTTCTTTTATTTTTCTAACCCCCTCATAAACATAAGAAATTTTTTCATCGGCTTTTGAGTCTAAAGCGTCAATATCTTCTTCAAAAGAAATAGTTTTTTCAAAAACAGGCCCTACTCCTTTTTCAAATTTTAAAGGAAGCCCCATTTCCATTGGAAGATTTAAAATATCGCTAAACAAAATCGCAGCGTCCACATCTAAAATTTCAATCGGTTGAAGAGTAACTTCTGCCACCATTTCCGGATTTTTCGTCATTGTAAGAAAATCTCCGGCTTTACGTCTGACTTCCATATACTCAGGCAGATATCTACCCGCCTGTCTCATCATCCAAACAGGCGTATAAGGTATTTTTTTTCCAAAACATGCGTCAATAAAAATTTTTCCCATCTTTATTCCTTTTTTATTTTTTCCTTATTTAAATATACCTTTTTCCATATGGTACTCACATTTATTTATATCCATCTCCATACCGTTTGCACCAAAAAGTTTTTTTATAACCGATACAAAAATATCCACTTCCGCACTTTCAGCCATCTTTCTAAGGGTAATATTAGGATGGTGTAAAAATCTCTTAAATGCGTTATGCAATACTTTTTCAACTTCTTCTTCAAGTTCTTCCGGAATATAATGTTTCTTTACAGCGTTTTTAAGAGCTCTTTTTGAGCACTCATGAGCTTTATCTTGTAAAAATTTTATAACAGGCTCAACAGATACAGATTGTAAATATTTATTAAAATCTTTTACACATTTTTTTATAAGCTCATTTGCGCTTTTTAATTCATTTTCTCTTTTTTTCTTATTTTTTTCGCTTATCTCTTTTAAATCGTCAACCTTAATTATTTCTATATTATCACATTCACCGCTCTCTTCAATATCGTTTGGAATTGCTAAATCAAACCAAAGTCTTTTAAATTTGGTAGGTTTTATAAACTCTTTTTTAATTACCGGATAATTTGAAGCGGTGGCCGAAAAAAGAAGTCTATAGTTATTAACAAGTTTCGGCAATGAATCCAAAGAATGAACATCAATATTAACCTCATCTCCAAGTTCCTCTTTTAAAGCCAAAGCATTTTCTACCGTTCTGTTTACCAAAATTATATTAACACCGTCTTTTATAAGATTTTTACATACTATTCTTGCAGTATCACCCACTCCCACAACAACGGCACTGTATCCGCTAAGGTCGTTTAATTTTTCCTTAGCAAGTCTTACCGCAATACTAGCAACACTTACAGGCTCGCTTGAAATATTGGTCTGATTTCTTATTTTTTTGGCACACTTAAAAGAAAAATGAATAAGTCTTGTCAAATCTTGACCTATATAATGTTTTTCATACGCCTCTATAAAAGCTTCTTTAAGCTGTCCTGTGATTTGAGTCTCTCCTACTACCATAGAATCAAGAGAAGCCGCTACTTTAAATACATGTTCTACTGCTTCATCATCTTCATAAGTTTCCGCTTTCACCATCTCTTTAGGAGTAATAACCTTATAAAAAACCTTATCGTAAAGTTCGTTTAAATCTCTTTTTTTATCAAAAATAACTTCTATTCTATTACAGGTGGAAAGAAAAAGCACTTCTTTAAAATTTTTAAAATCTTCCAACTTTAACTTCGCTAACTTACTTCTAAGAATAACATCGGAATTTCTATAATTAAAACTTATCACATAATACATTATTAAACCTTTTTTATAAACTCCGTTTTTATATAAATATTTTTAGCCAAAATATGCCCCGGGGTATCTCCTAAACGGATATTTTTAAATACCGTTCCTCTTTTTATCGTATTTCCACCTTTGACGGGTAAATCTTTAATAACCATAATGTTATCACCGTTATTTAATTTATTCCCTACACTGTCAAATTTTTCTTCGGCTTCTGATTGAGCCCATGCCAATTCCTCAGGCTCAAGATACATCATATCCATTAAATCTCCGCGTCCAAGCTTCTTTAAAAGTCTGTAAGTAAGTACTTTAACGGCACTCTTTTCACTCCACATCGAATCATTAAGACACTGAAAATGATTTTCGTCAAGATTTCCGCTTTCAATTTGACTTTTACAAACTTCACATAAATTTACATATTCATCTTTAGGCTCTACTTTAAAAGTAGTTACATTTTTATTGCTTCCACATAAATCGCAAATCATTTTTTCTCCTTTTTGAATTCTGGATGATAATCATTTTTGTTATTATCATTAACAAGTTCAACTGGTTTTGAAATTTTTTGCATAATTCCCATTAACAAAGTCATAACCACAACCGCAAACCAAGCTCCCATTCCGGCAAATAAAATTTTTACCCAGCCATATCCATCAGCAACTCCCTGTCCGTAACTGTGAAGTCCCTGAGCAATATAGAAATTGACTCCAAAATAAGTAAATAGGATATAGAAAAACGATAAAAACGCCAATAAAGAAAAAATAAACTCTCCTCTCATTTTAGGAATCATTTTTGTATGAATAACAAGAGCATAAACTACCATAGAAATAAGACTCCAAGTCTCTTTAGGGTCCCAAGACCAATATCTCCCCCAGCTTTCATTAGCCCAAACACCTCCTAAAAATGTACCGATACTAAGAAGGGCTAAACCAATATAAAGAGCTATGTAAATAATATTATTAAGCTGTTTTATCTGATTGTCAAGAGGTCTGTATTTTTTAATGGCAAATAATATAAGATTTAAAAGACCAAGCATCGCCCCTACACCTAAAAATCCGTAACTTGAAGTAATTACGGCAACATGAATAAGTAACCAATAACTTTTTAAAACCGGCACCAGATTGGTAATTTGAGGATTAATATTGTTTAAATGAGCCACCATCATAAACATCCCAGCCACAAACAATCCAGCACCAAGGGCAAGCATTGAACGTCTAAAGAAAAGTACACTTGCAAAAGCAGCACCCCATGCAATAAATATAATAGATTCATACGCATCCGACCAAGGAGCATGTCCTGCAACATACCATCTAAGAAGCATATTTGCCGTATGAATCAAAATGGCAAGCCATCCTAAAATAATTAAAGAAATTTCAAGTTTTCTAAATCTTTTCTCTTTTAAAATTTCAATAAACCCTAAAACTATAGCAAGAAGACCAATAGTTGTATATACTCCTATAAGTTTAGGAAATATTTGCATTCTATTATAAGTAATTTCCCATTTTATTCGACTAGGGCTAGGTAATATCTCCGCTGAATAACTTTTTTGAAGTTCATATATTTTAAGACGAGTTTCACGTTCTAATTTTACGTTGTAATTCTTTACACCAAAAGCTAAATCTCTAAAAAGATTAAAATAAAACTGAGCATCAATAGGATTCATCATTCCCATTTTAATAGCTTGTTGAATATCCTCTATACTAAACCATCTGTAATTCATTTTTTTTGCATTAGGGGTAGGAAAAATTTTAAATATTTTAGCCGTATAAACCTCAAATGCTACATACACTCTTTCATTAAGCTTTATCCATTCTCTTTGCAAAATAGTTCTGTCTTTATCAGGCGTTTTAAATGCCGTATCAATCTCTTTTGAAAATTTAAAATCTCCGTTTGAAAAGAAAAAAGCGTTATAAGGAGCATATTTTCCATTAATTCCAAGAAGTTTTCTTATTGCCGGATGTCCTACATAAATAAGAGGAATTTTTTGAAATTCATTAGGATAGGCCACCATTCCGGCAACTATTTGATTGTAATCAAGACCGTGCATTTTTGATTTTAAAGTAAGTTTATGGACTATATCCAAATCAAGGGTATCCATAGGCTCAACCCTACCGCTTTTTTGAACCAATACCCTGCTCCACTCATCGGCAACGGCTTTTGATTTTTGAGCATATTCTTTTAAATCAAAAGCATATAAATTTACACCGTAACCTAAAAACATAACCATGAAAAAAGCAAACAGCCCGCTTTGTTTTAATTTTTTAACCGTTAACATAAATCTGCTCTTTTTATAAATCATACTCCAGAAAAACCCAATTGCCAGCAACAGATAACCGAAATACGTAATCCACATACCAGGGTCATGATTTACCGAAAGAATACTGCCCTGTTCGTCCATATCATAACTTGCCTGATAAAATCTATATCCTCCATAAACCAAAATATGGTTCATATAAATATGATACTGAAATTTTTTATTATTTTTTTCATCTATAACAGTAACATAACTATCATAAGAACTAGGCTGCATACTTCCCGGATATTTTCTCATAACGAACTTATCAAGTCTTACTTTAAAACCAAGTTCTTTAGGATAAACGTCCGCGGGATTTGCCTTGCTTTTTTCTA
This sequence comes from Nautiliaceae bacterium, assembly GCA_039831165.1. Taxonomy (GTDB): domain Bacteria; phylum Campylobacterota; class Campylobacteria; order Campylobacterales; family Nautiliaceae; genus Caminibacter. The sequence goes on from JBDONV010000130.1 coordinate 5,823, forward strand.
TCATAATTACCGATTTGGTTTCTCCGTTTCTTAAATGAAGAGTTCCTTCATATCCTAAATATCTCGTAACAGCAGCTCCTATTAAAATAATTATGATGGAAAGATGCAAGACAAAAACAGGAGGTTTTTTATAGGTTTTGTATTTAAACATAACTCCAATAAGATTAATGCCAAGAAGCCACATAATAGCTTCAAACCACTTTGTTTCATAAACATATTTCCATGCTTCTTGCATTGTGCCAAAACCTAAGGTAGCATACATCTGACCGGCTATAAATAACAAAGAAAGCACAACCGCAACTTCAAGCGAAAAGAAAATTTTATAAACTCTTTTTAATATTTCTCTCATTTAGAAACCTTATATTTACTATTAACATCCTGTAAAATTTTTAAAAAAGCACTAGGAGGTCTTGCACCTATAAAAGAATAAACAAGCTCTCCGTTAGGTTTTATAAAAAGAATCGTCGGAGTAGAACCTGTAAAATAATTTTGAACTTCAGTAGGAATATTATCCTGGTCCGCTAGATAAAACACCGGAACAAAATTACTGTTTATATAATTAGCGACTTTATCGTCTGTGTAAACTTTAGTCGCTAAGTACCTACAGGGAGGACAATTTGTCAGAGCAATATCCACCATTACCAGTTTATTTTCTTTAGCGGCAATAGACTTTGCCAAATCATAACTCATCGCCCAGTTTACCTTTCCGCTCCACTCAAAAGCAAACAGAAAAATACCTACCAATAAAAGCAGCATTTTTTTCATTTCAACACCTTTTTTTGAGGTATTGTAACAAAAATTTTACATTAAATATATATTAAGGAGAAAAAAAGAAGAAAATTGGAAATTATTCCGCAGTATTAAGGCTTTCCAACAAGTTAGGATGTGCAAAATGACTCATTGTATAGTCATTGTGACAATTTACACAACTGATATCTTTTCCTGAATTTTTAGCATCCCAATAATATTTTTGATGCAATTCTTTTACGTTATCAGCAAGACCTATTGCTTTTTCAGGTTCTTTTATTCCATGGTGACAGCTAAGGCATGCATTATCATATACATAATGTTTCATTTCCCAGAAATTTTCTTTAAAATCAACCATTTTAATAACACCAAACTGAGCAAGAGCATCTCTTGTCCCACTTATTCCTTTAGCTATTAAATACCCGATTAAAGAGTTGTGCGGAAGATGACAGTCAGTACAATGATGAACGGCAAATCCTTGAGGATTATTTCCTCCGTGCACACTGTAATGAAAACTTTCAACCATAGGTTTCATCGTATGACAACTGGCACAGAATTTAGGTTGTCCCGTAATATCAACCATAACGGCTGCAACATAAGAAATACCAAGACCCACAACCGCTCCGACTATTAATGCTCCAAGAGTAGATTTTTTCATTCTCAAACCTTTTTTTTAAAAGGATTATAAACAAATTAAGTGCTCATAAAGTGCTTTTTTACACTTCTATTACAAATACAGCTCCATTTTTAGAATTATAAGCGTATAGCTTGCCGTTAAAGTGCTGAGTTATTATGACTCTACTCATATAAAGCCCTATTCCCGTACCTTGAGACTGAAATTTAGTGGTAAAATAGGGTTCAAATATTTTATCTTTTATATCTTCTGGTATTCCCCCACCGTTGTCTTCTATCTCTATTTTATTACCGTTTATTCTTATCCATATCTTTTTATTTTCTATATTTTTTTCTGTTAAAACATCTATAGCATTATTTAAAATATTAAGTATAACTTGAGAAAACTCTGTTTTATATCCATAAATAGACTTAGTAGAGCTTATTTCTTTTATAATTTCAACATTGTTTTGTTTTATTCTTCCTTCTATAAGCTTAATTGCATCATCTATTATTTCTTTTGGATAAAACTCTACTTTTTTTGTATCTTTTTTAAAAAAATTAGTAAAATCGTCTATTGTACTAGACATATAATTTATCTGAATCATAGCGTTTTCTTTAAATTGATTAAACCTTTTATCATCGAGTTTATTCATTTTAAAAGCCATTTCAAGATTTTGAATAAGCAAGGAAAGCCTTGTTAAAGGATGTCTCCATTGATGAGCAATATTTCCTAGCATTTCTCCAAGGGCCGCAAGTTTGCTCTGATGCATTAACAGCTGTTCTTTTTGCTGTCTTTTTTCTATCTCTTCTTTTACTCTTTTATCAAGTTCTTCATAAAATTTATAAAAAGGTTTTGAAAAAAATATTCCAAGAGGAATAGCTACAAAAATAGAAATTATAAGCATAATAAAAGCCATTTTTTGAGAAACTTTATTGGTTTTGCTTATTACACTTTTATTTTGAATAAAAATAATTTTAAAATCAGGAGAAAATTCTTTTACATAAATGTCGTCAGTAACAAAACCTTCTTTTGTCTTTAATATTTTATCCCCTAAAAAATAATTAAAAATATCATATATACTATTAATCCGCCTTGAATAAGAATTTGACATAAAATGAATAATACCTTTTTTATCCACCAAAATAATGTTAAACAAATCAGAAGGATAACGTAAATGAATTAAGGATTTAACTTCTATAAAACCTTTTTTTGTATTTACGATTGGAGATATAGCTATAAATTCTATCGCGTCTTTTACAAAATTCCTTTTTATAAAAAGTTCGTCAAATTTAAAATTTTTAGTGTTAAGCATTCTTCTATTATCTGAATAACAGATAACATTTTTATTAAATTTTTCACATCCTACCTCAAGTTTTCCATAAGGATTATAATAATTTATCTCTTTTATAGAATAATTAGCAAGAAGCATCGTTTTAAACACCGATTTTATTATTTCAGGATTTACATTAAATTTTACATTAAAAATATCATTAGAAGCCAAAGCTCTAACACTATTTTTTATGGAATTTTCTTTTTGATTATAAATATAATAAAAACTGTTTGCCGAAAGTTTAACTTTTTCTTTAAATTCCTGAGTTGTTAAATTTGTAAAAATATATATAGCCGTATAAGTAACACTTATCACTATTAAAAAGGCAAAAATCACAAAAGCTATAGTGATATCGAATTTAAAATCGTTACTGTTTCTCAATTTTATATCCGCTTCCCCTAACGTTTTTAATAAAATTTTCTTCCAACTTGCTTCTAAGTTTTTTCACATGAGTTCTTATGGTATTGTTGCATATATCCTTTCCATCCCATACATAATCTTTTAAGGTTTCATTATCAACTACTTGTCCTATGTTTTTTACTAAAATTTCCAAAAAATATTTTTCGTTTTGGGTTAAATCAACTTCTTTATCTTTATAAAAAAGTTTGAGTTTGCTTAAGTCAAATTTATAATTATCACTTATCTTTATACAATTAGTTTTTTTGAAAACCAACCTTTTAACACGAAGTTCCAATTCTTTTAAATCAAAAGGCTTTTTAATATAATCAGCAGCTCCTAACTCAAACGCTTTTTCAACATGTTCTATATCAGAATAAGCAGTAATAAATATTACCGGCACGTCCCTTGCATAATTTTTAAGCTCTTTATAAAATTCATAACCGTTCATACCGGGCATATTAATATCTATTAAAAATATATCATAATTATTAGGATATATCTCCTCTAGCGCTTTTTTAGGAGAAGAGTAATAATCTACACGATTACCTTGTAACTCAAAATAATCTTTTATACTCTCACCTATAAATTCATCGTCTTCAACAAGTAAAATTTTCATACTTTTTCCTTTAACTTTATATTCGGATGAAAAGCTTTAGTCGATATTATTATTTTATCTCCGGTTTTAAAATTTAAAGCCTCCTTTTGAGATAGGACTATTT
>JBDONV010000171.1:0-2681 GCA_039831165.1 Nautiliaceae bacterium
GGACCTGTCGGGCTTATTCAAAAAAATACGCCGGAAAATATTAAAAAACTAGCTGCAGATATGATGATAAGTTATACGAAATTTGACGAAGGCGAAGTAAAAATCAGCGAAAAAATTTATAAAGGACAAAAAAAAGACAAAAAAGAGTTTAGTAAATATCTTATTTAACTTTTATATAGCCGTTATCGTAAAGCCAGTTGTAAATCTTGCTTACTATATCTCCGGCCGCACTTCCTCCATGTCCTCCATGTTCTATAAGTACTGTTACCACATATTGAGGATTTTTATAAGGGCCAAATGTAGTCAGCCATGCGTGAGAGCGATGAAAATAGGCAAGTTCTTCTTCTTTTTTTCTTTTTTTAACTTCCTGAGGAATGGAATAAACCTGAGCTGTTCCTGTTTTTCCGGCAATAGTTATTTTTGTATTAATATGATTATAAGCAGTACCCCCTGGAGCGTTACATACCTGCCACATTCCTTTTCTTATCATCCACAGGTTTTTTTTCTCTTTTTGCGTTAATACGTCTTTTAATAACGGTTTTGTTAAATTTTCATTGATTTTTTTAACAATAAAAGGTTTAGGAAGTTTTGAAGTTGCTATAAGCGCAGTATTTACGGCGACCTGCAGAGGAGTTGCAAGAAAATATCCTTGCCCTATAACGGCGTTGAGGGTTTCTCCTATAAACCAAGGCTGATGAAACCTGTTGGCTTTCCACTCCTTATTAGGCACTATTCCGCTTTTTTCATTAGGCATATCTATTCCAGTTTTTTTTCCAAATCCCATCTTTTTTAAGTTTTCAGCTATATAATCTATTCCAAGTTTAAGCCCCATTTTGTAATAATAAACATCAACGCTTCTTTTTATTGCTTTAAAAACATCAACTTCGCCATGTCCTCCGCTTTTCCAATCCCTAAATTTCCTATTTCCTATCTGTAAATACCCGGGACAGTAAATTTTTTGCCAAGGATTCCATTTACCGCTGGATACGGCTATAAGTGCTTCTGCAGGTTTGATAGTGGACCCGGGAGGATACAAACCGCTTACAGGCTTATTTAAAAGAGGATTGTAAATATTATGAGAGAGGCTTTTCCAATCTTTATAAGAAATACCTTTTACAAAAAGATTATTATCGTAACTCGGATTGCTTACAAGGGCTAGTATCTCTCCGTTTACTTTCATAACGACAACAGCGCCTTTTTTATGCTCTTTTTCAAGCAAATCGTATATAAATTTTTGAAGTTTTAAATCAACGCTTAACATCAGAGATGAGGTTTGTGGAAGAATTATTTTCACTTCTTTCAAGATTTCATTTTTGGCGTTTACTATAACCTCTTTTTTCCCCAGTTTTCCTTGCAAAATATCATCATAATACTTTTCAACCCCCCTTTTCCCCGAAATATGAGTGAATCCTATAATTTTATTTCTTTTTAAGTCTTTTTTGTTGGCTTTTGAAACATATCCTAAAACATTCGCCAAATACTCTTTATAGGGATATTTTCGAAGATAAGTGGTTTCAAAATGGATATTTTCATCCTGAGTCAAGAGAGGTTCTATTTTATATACCATCTCTTCTGAAAGATATTCCATAACGGTTATTGGTTTATGGTTGTAAGGAGAGTTTTTCTTTTTATAAGTTGATATAAGCTTTGTTTTATTAACTTCCATAACCTGAGAGATAAAATTTACACTTTTGTTTAATTCTTCTTCTTTTAAATGAGGCATTAGCGTTAAATTAAATCTAAGCTCATTTAAAGCAACCGGTTTTGAATTTCTGTCATAAATAACACCTCTAACCGGCACTAAAGGAATATCTTTTGTAACATTGTTTGTTGAAAGCTTTGAATATTTTTCATTGGAAACAATGCTTAAATAATAAACTCTCCATATTAAAAGAGAAAAAAAGGAAAAAATAAAAAAAATAACTATTCCTGTACGCAATCCACAACCTTAATTACAATTAAATCGAATAAAAAATTATAAAGTAAAAGCGTAAAAATAAAATCTGTTTCTAAAAACAACGGAAAAAGAAATATATAAATGCTTAAAATAGAAACTACATTACGAAATTCTTTATTTACATATTCCTCTATTTTTTCTTTCAAAACAAATCTGTAACCAAAAAGTATCAAAAAAAGATAAAAGCTTTTTAAAACTCCAAAACTATGAAAAAGAGAAAAAAAAAGAATATATACAACTCCTACACCCAACTCTTCACATACAAATACAAATCCCACTAAAAACGGCACCAATAAAAAAGAACCGTTAAATGCAGCCAGAATAAAAAACAGTATACTTTTTACAAATAGGTAATTAACGCTATTTCGTTGCAATTTGGAAAAAATTTGCATTTTATACAATCCGCCCATATTTTTTTATCAGGCACAGCCTCTTTTTCAATTTCAATAAAACCCAGTTTTTCAAAAAATTCTTTTTGATAAGTCAATACCAAGACCTCTTTTAAATCAAGTTCTCTTGCTTCTTTTAAAAGATTTTGAACCAACATTTTACCAAGACCTCTTCTTTGATAATGTTTATCAACCGCAAGAGAACGTATCTCTCCCAAAAAAGGCGAATATATATGAAGAGCCCCCACTCCCACAGGTTTTTTTCCTTCATAAACTAATTGATAAGAACGTATATTAGTCGCTATCTCGTCATCGTCTCTGTTTAATATAATTCC
>JBDONV010000078.1:0-2680 GCA_039831165.1 Nautiliaceae bacterium
TTTAAATTCACATAATTAACGCTTTTTACAAAATTCATTTTTTCAACACTTCTTATAAAATTTGCTAAATTTAAAAACTCATTTACATCTACACTTCCATTTAAAATTACATTAAAATCCTTAAGCTCCTTTTTTTTTGTATTTATAAGATAAGTAGAGTTAATTTGATATTTATTGGAGTTTTCTAAAATTTTATTTAAAATATAAAAAAATTTTTTATCATCTATGAAAATTTTTTTTGAAGTGTTTACAACTACAATTAAATATTTTAAATCCCCTTTTAAAATAGTATGTTGTTTTAAAAGTTTTTTATATTTCTTTTTTAATTTTACCAGTTCCGTAGTTACGGTATTAGTCTGTTTTTTCATTTTTAATATAATATCTCTTTTTTTATTTTCTAAAGAAACTATTTTTTGATAAAAAATATTATAATTAACATAATAATATATAAAGCCACCAAGCAATAGTATTGCAACATAAAGCATTAGTCTGTTTTTGTTATCTAAAGATTGAAGATACTCTTCTATTCTATTCATTTTTTTCTCTCAAAAACAATTTGGGATGTATATGTTCCATTTTTATTAGAAATTTCTTTTGAAGAAACTTTTTTATATTTTAAATTTAATAAATCTTGCATAAAAAGCGCTATATTTGCAGAATTATCATAACTACTGACAACGGTAACTTTAAACTTTCCTTCATTATAATTGAAATTTGCTATTTTTAAATGATATTTCTTAAGTAATTTCATAATTTGAGCAAGATAATTGGTAAAAGGAGGTTGTTTAGCAATTAAATAAAGCTTGCTTATTTTTTTATCTATATAGTTTATCTGAGACATAATTTCGTTATTTTCTTTTTGAAGAAATTTTATCTTCTTTTTCAATTTATCGACTTCTTTTTTTGCAACATCCAACTCTTTTACCTTTTTATTATATTTAACTTCTAAGACGGATATCTCTTTTTGAAGTTTATTAATTGTCAAATATTTGTAAGCAATATCTATTCCTACTCCCAATATTACAATTCCGCTTAGAATGAGCAGTTTTCCCGTTTCCCTTTTATAAAAAGGCGGAGGTCTTTTAAAAATAGAAAAGTTTAAATCTTCATTATCATAATGTAAAGCATTAAAATAAGTAGCTGTTACATCAAAAGCGTCATATTCGCTTTTAACAGGATACTTTTTAAAATCGACTCCACTTAAATTCCAAAAATCACTAAAAGTTTCAAAAAAATTTTTTATATTAAAAGAAGAATAAAAATAAATTCTGTCTATTTTACCAAGCTGATAAAAATTAACACTGTAATTTATAACGGTATTCATTCTCATAAACAATTGAGAAAAAAAGTTATTTATTTCATTAAAAATTTCCTCTTTATCATATAAAGAAGAGTCAAGCCCTTTATTAACCAAGATATCCACAACCTCATCCGCGCTTATATTAAGCGTATTGGCAAGAGACGAAAGTTTACTAAGACCTTTACAAAAAACAAATTTTCCTTCTTTAAAACAACTCATATAAGCATCGTCTTTGGAAAAATAAACAAATACATCCACTCTTGAAGAAACTTTTTCCATTTCATAAAAACTCTCAAAAACAAAAGGTCCTAAAGAAATAAAATCTATATATTTATATGTTTCTAAATAAGGTGCAAGCAACTTTTTTAAATTGTCAATATCTACAACAAATGCGTCAACATAATAATTATCCTCAAGTTCCTGAAAATAGTAATTTATTTTATATTGTTTTTCATAATCCAGTCCACCTTCCGTAAAAACATATTTTTCAGCTTCCATTAAAAGCATTTCTTTGCTTAAATTTTTAGGAAGCTTAAAACCCATATGATATACGTCTTTATAAGAAATAGTAGTTGTTATTATTCCCTTTTCTTTAGTAAATTCTTTTCTTTCAATCTTTCCGTTTTCATAAATATATATATACTCTTTTTGTAAATAAATAATACTCATTACCAAACCTTTACGTAACCACTTATTGGATAGACGGTTATAATTTTCGTATTTTCTTTATAGGTCAAACTTATATTAAACTCGTTATGTATAAGATTACTTATATTCACGTCGTCATAATAAACTCTTCCAAAACTGTCAAAACATAACTCACTGTAAGGAGAATTTATATTATCCGATTTAAAAATATATTTAACCTTATCCGTATCTTTGCTTAAATCATTTTTATTTATCTTAAGACAAACGCTGTTTTTTTCATCCGCATTACTCATATCCGCTATAAAGCCAAGGGCGTTTGAGCGTTTTTCAAGAAGTTTTTGCTTTAATAACTTGGCATCGGATAATACCACGTTCTCACTGTTATAAATATATCCAGCCCCTACCGCGCTTAAAATACCTATTATTATCAAAACAAAAACCAGTTCAATTAAAGTAAATCCTCTCACTCAAGGCCTTTGTAAGGTTATTTTCTGAATTCTTATATGTTTGCCAAAATTCCTCGGATTTGAATTATTAGACTCTACAACTACTTTTAACAATACGTTTCCATGGGATTTGTCGGTATCTATTAAAACCGCATTATCACAGTTATATCCCGCCTCATCGGAATTTTTATAAAAATAATATCTCAAAACATCAATTCTAGCTTCAAATCTTTTGTTTTCGTCTCTAAAAATCATATGTTTAAGACATTTTGAAGAAGTATTCCTC
>JBDONV010000206.1:0-2669 GCA_039831165.1 Nautiliaceae bacterium
CAGAAGATATCGAAGATATTGAAGATTTAGACGATATTGAGGAGTTGGAAGAAGAAAACACAACACAGGGCAGTTCCACCAATATTGAGGTTTCCATTCTGAATTTCATTCAAGATTCATTAAAAGAGTATTACAACCACTACAGCGAAGACTTTATAGAAAAAATAATTATTTTAGATACCGAAGGAATATCTCCTTCTATTACTAAACTTTTAGAAGATGAGATTTTAATACCGGCTGAATACAAAAAAATAGATTTACTAGAAACAATTAATAGGATGAGCATTGAGAGTTTATAGTTTTACAAAACCTAAAAAAAAGCCTATTTTCAAAGAAGATACAAAGCTATGGCTTATATTTATAGCAATTTCCCTTGTGCTTTATATTTCATTCGGAGTTTTTTTAGAAATAAAAAGTTATCTGTTTAAAAAAGAAACAAAAGAACTTTACAATCAAATTTTAACCTTAAAACACAAAATAATAGAACTTAATAAACAAAAAGAATTTATCTATACTCAAAAAGCACTTTACGAAGATATTATGATAAAAAACCAGCTTGTAAAACAACAAATTCAAAATTTACTTGATTTAATTCCAGACCCTATTACGCTTGAAAAATTCTATATAGACCATAATAAGCTTATCATTTATGGAATAACACCTACTAAAGACGTATATAACCTTTTAATGCTACCTCCTTTAGAATCGATTTTTGAACAGACAATTACCTATTTTTACGAACTTCCAAATGGATGGTATAAGTTTAAATCAGAAAACTTTATAAAGAGTGAAGATGAAAATCAAACTAAATAAGCCTAACATTAAAATACCCAAAATAACTATTTACGGTATAAATGTAATCAAAAATCTCGGATTTTTTGCTTTATATATAATAATAACCCTTTTGGCTATCGCTATTATTATCGCTCCTTCTATTAAAAAATTCAAACAGACCCAAAAAAAGTATTTTGAAGCAAAATACGAATTCAATATGGTTAACAATCAATATAACAAAACACTAAATGAGTTAAAAATACTTAAAAAAGAAAACGCTAAAATATTAAACGCTTTTAGAAGAGATTTTAACATAAACAACTTTAAAAATTTCGCTTCCCAGTTTATGAAAATAACCTCTATAGAAAAAAACGGCACAAAACCTTTTAAAAGAGATTTTCTTACAACGATTTATTTTGTAAAATCCAAAATAAATTCCCCAAAGGATTTTTATGATTTTATAGACGCATTAAAAAATTATAAATATATCGTTAAGGTCTATTTTCCTATAAATTTCCAAAAAGAAGGTAATAAAATTCTTTTAACTTTAAAACTCGAACATTATCGTCTTAAAAATCCAAAAGCGCTAAAAGCCGAAGAAAAAGCCCATTGAAAATTATATCCTCCAAGTTCTCCCGTAACGTTCAAAACCTCTCCCAAAAAAAATACATTACCAACCTTTTTGCTTCTCATAAAAAAATCCACTTCATCCGTATTTATGCCTCCCTTGCTGACTTCCGCCTTTTCAAATCCAAACGTTCCGGCAGGAGCAAATTCGTAGGAGTTTATGTTTTTTAATCTATTTCTTTCCTGATTAGATAAAAATTTAACTTTTTTATCTTCTATCTGCTGAGCTTTTAAAAACTCTTTAACAAATCTTTTAGGAAGCGGAAGCTGGGTCGATATCTGTTTATCCGGATTTTTAAGGTAAAAAAAGACGTTTTTTCCGGCAAGAAAATCTATCTTTATTTTTCCCCTCTCCCACCATAAAGAAGTATTTAAAATAGCCGGACCTGTAATACCTTTATGTGAAAAAAGAATATTTTGAGAATATTTTTTTAATCCTACATATACATCAGCTTTAAAAGATATTCCGCTTAAATTTTTAAACCAATATTCACTCGGTTGTACTGTAAGCCCTACTAAAGCCGGTTTAAATTCTTCAAAAGAATGCCCTAGTTTCTCTCCCAAACTAAGCCCGATGTCGCTAGCACCTAGCTTTTTAAAACTTGCCCCTCCGGTGGCTATTACTATATTTTTAGCTTCAAAAACGCCTTTAGTGGTAATTATTTTATTACCTTGAATATCTTTAACCTCGGTATTAAAACTTATATGCTTTACTTTTTGCCTGAAAAAATCAAGAAGTTCTTTGGAAGAATTAAAAAAATACTGGTTTGGTTTTAATTCTTTTACTTTTAAATGATTTTCATCCAAAAACTTAAGTAAATCCTTATTATCAAACCCGTTAAATATTTTTTTTATAAAATTTTTATCTCCTCTGTAATTATCAGGGGATAAATTTTTATTAGTAATATTACATTTACCTCCGCCGCTTATTTTTATTTTTCTGCCTATTTCAGAAGTTTTCTCCAAAATAATATAATCTTTTTTCAAAAGAGTAGCCAAAAAAAGCCCGCTAGCACCTCCTCCTATAATAACTGTTTTTTTCAAAAACAATCCTTTTTAGATAGAATTATAATAAAAAGGGGAAAAATGCAAAAAAGAATTTATTACAATCATACGGATGCCGGTGGCATTGTTTATCACTCAAACTATATAACTTTTTGCGAACAGGCAAGAAGCGAATATTTTTTTAAACATAAAATTTTTTTTGAGAACGAAGGATACATGGTAAAAGAATTAACGGCAAAATATATAAAACCAGCAAAACTCGG
>JBDONV010000079.1:0-2636 GCA_039831165.1 Nautiliaceae bacterium
CATCTGAATTGTTATGTCTGGATTAAGTTCTTTTAGTTTTGCAATTATTTCTTTATAAACAGGGATTAGTTTTTCAATAATTGCTTTTTCATCTCCATTTACGATTTTAGAAAGTTTTACGTAAGTAATTGGTCCTATGATATTAACTTTTGGTTCAATTCCAAGTTCTTTTGCTTCATTGTATTCAAGAATGATTTTTTCAATGTTTGGTTTAAAGTCCATATTAATGTCAAGTTCTGGAACAATATAGTGATAGTTTGTATTAAACCATTTTGTCATCTCCATGGCCTTATGGCTTTTATCACCTCTTGCCATTGCAAAATATCTGTCCATACAGTTATCGATATCTTTGTATCTTTCAGGCACAGCATTTAGCATAACACTCATATCAAGCATATTGTCATAAAAACTGAAATCATTAACACTAATCATATCAATACCAGCATTTTTTTGATAAGTCCAGTGTCTTTTTCTTAAATCGCTTGCCGTTTGTTTTAATTCATCTTGGCTAATTTTACCGCTCCAATAGCTTTCTAACGCTTTTTTAAGCTCTCTTTGTTCACCGATTCTTGGGAAGCCCACTACATAAGTTGCCATTTGTGTCCTTTTTTGCCGAAATTATATCAAAAAACTATTCTACTTGTTTAAAGGCATGATTTATTATCTGATAAAGCTTTATTTTATATTCTATTTGATTGTCAAAAATATATACTCCAAAGTCGTTCATATAAAAAGAATCTTCATTTAAAGATTCATTATATATTTTGTTTAAAAGTATGTCAGTTGCATAATTTAACCAGTTGTATTTTATATCGCTGTTTAAAAGAAGAGAATAATCTTCTATTTTTACAGGAGGGTTTATAATTGAATTTGCTATTATGAGTTTTTTAACATCCTGCGGCTGAGTTATGGCTATTAAAAGTGGGTCGTAGTTTATTTGTGTCGAAAACTGCAGTTTGGTATGTATTTGGTTATAAGTAAGTTTTGATAGAATTTGTGCTGTTTTGCCGGCTGATACATTAAAAAAGATATAGTCATTTTTTAAGGAATAATAGTTTATATTAGGATAAACTAATTCTTTTAAAAAAAAGTATTTTTTTTCATATTTTAAAAGAGAAGATGAGATTTCCGTTTGTTCGTTGATTGCCGTGGCTTTTTGAGTGAACTTTAAAAACTTTTTAATTTGATTTTCGAAATCTATTCCGCCAAATATTACGTTTGTGTAGTTAAAGTCGTTTTTATTATAAACGGGATTATATATTTTAATATCGGGAAAATTTTTATCTCCTATGTAAATAATGTTTTTATACTCTTTTTGTATTTTGGTTATATTATCTTCTGTGGAAAAAACACTTAAGTTGTAGTCCACATTTTTATAGATTAAATAAGCGTTTATTGAATTTATAACCGAAGGGACAAATTTAAAAAACTTTTTTTTATCTATTATTACTGCCAATGTAATTTTTGCTTTTTCACTTTCGAATATATCTGAAAAAAATTCTTCATAAGTAATTAAAGAATTGTTGTTTTCTTTAGTAATGTTTGTTTCGTTGATTTCTTCTGTTTGTGTATCGGTATTGTTGATTTCATTAAAAACGGATTCAAAAGGATTTACGTATGCGAAGGAAATAACTGTTGTTAAAATAATAAACAAAAACTTTTTCATAACATACTCTTTATAAGTAAAAAGTCTTTATATGCTTCTTTTTTGGCTGACGGGTTTCTGAGTAAAAAACTCGGATGATATGTCGGTATCACTTTTTTTCCTTTATATTCGAATATTTGGCCTCTGACTTTACTTATAGGCATATCTGTATTTAAAAGATACATAAAAGCCGTTTTGCCAAGACACACTAAGATTTGAGGATTTATTATATCAATTTGTTTTAATAAATAGGGTTTACAGGTTTCCGCTTCTTCGATAGTCGGTACCCTGTTGTTGGGAGGTCTGCATTTAACGATGTTGGCTATATATATGTCGTTTCTTGTTAATTCAAGTACGTTTTCAATAATTTTAGTAAGAAGTTTTCCGGCTCTTCCAACAAACGGTCTTCCTGTTTTATCTTCCATTTCTCCCGGACCTTCTCCTATAAACATTAATTTGGCATTTGGGTTTCCTTCTCCGAATACTACATTTGTTCTAGTTTTTGAAAGGTCGCAAAGAGTGCATGTTTTGCATATTTTTTCAAGTTCTTGAAGTTCGTTTGGCATATTGAGTTTTTTTTCTTTGCTTACAAAGCCTTCGAAATATTCCATTCCCGCTTCTTTTAGTTTATAGAGGTGTTTTAATTTGAGCAGGGTTTTCATCTTTTTTTTCTCCGTTTTCGAGTTTTAATTTTCCGTTCATAGTATAGGTTGGATAAGCAATTTTAATGTCGTCTTCTTTTAAAAAAGACTCTAAAATTTCTGCTGAAATTGTACTTCTTAAGTTGAGTGTAGCAAAATTATTAAGATACCAGCAGCTGATTTTAATGCCGTTTTCTTCTATAAATGTATATACTCTAGGTTCTACGTTTGCATTTTTTATATGATATATTGTTTTTAATTTTTTAATTCTTCTTTTTGTTATGTCGGTATATCCTTTTGCGTATTTATTGACTATTTCTTTTACCAGATATACGGCTTTTTTATAATTG
>JBDONV010000142.1:0-2635 GCA_039831165.1 Nautiliaceae bacterium
CGGCTTTTATTTTTTCATTCAGTGCTAGATATGCGGTTTTTACGCTTTCAAATTTTTCTTTTGAAATTTTTCCTTTTTTATAGAGGTTTTGAAAGCGGGTAAAATCTCTTTTTAATTTAGCAAGTCTATATTCTTCGGATTTTATGCCGTGCTTTTTGGCTTCAATCGTTTTTTGCAGTTTTTTAATGTTTTCTTTAGTCAATAAAATATTGTCGTTTATGTCAGATGTTAATTTATCCTTTTGGATAACTGTGGCGTTTATTTTTTCAGTTAAGGAATTTATGTTGTTTATTAAAGATTCTTTTTTAAATTCAAGCTCTTTTGTATCAAGCTTTGCAAGAAGTGTGCCTTCTTTTACCTCATCGCCTTCTTTTACGTAGATTTTTTCAATTTTCCCGGGGAGGTTAAAGCTCAGATATGTTAAAGAATCCGATTTTACAAAAACGGCGTTGCTTGTTGCATAGTCTTTGGTAAATACAATATATTTATAAAGTGCAAATACACTTATAACAAGCAATATTATCAATAATACAAAAGCAATCCTCTTTTTCACAACACGCCTTTATTTTTAGAAAATTGTAACAAAAGAGGATTGATATGTCAATTTCTACAGTGAGGAAGGTTTGTATTCTTTTACTATTTCTTTTAATTTTTTAATTATATTCTCTTTTTTGGTAAGTTTTGAAAGCTCATCTATTTCTTTTTGAAGTGAGTTAATATCCGTTTGTGTAGGGGCAGCTACAAATATGGATTCATATTTTGTCTGTTTTTCGCCTTCATTTATTAGAATCTCTTCATACAGTTTTTCTCCGGGTCTGAGTCCCGTATAAATTATATTATTTTCATCTTTTCCGTAAAGTTTTAGCATTTTTCTGGCCAGATCTGAAATTTTTACAGGTTCTCCCATATCAAGAATGAAAATTTCCCCGTTTTGTGCAAGGCTTCCTGCCTGAAGCACTAGCTCACAGGCTTCCGGTATAAGCATAAAATACCTTGTAATCTCCGGATGGGTTACTCTTAGAGGTTTACCCTCTTCTATTAGTTTTTTAAATTTCGGGACCACGCTTCCGCTGCTTCCAAGCACGTTTCCAAATCTCACAGCCGCTATTTTTGTGTTTTTACTCTCAACATTTTGAGCATAAAGCTCGCATACCCTTTTAGTCGCACCCATTACGTTTGCAGGACGGACGGCTTTATCGGTAGAAATCAATATAAAGTTTTTTACTCCGTTTTCAACAGCTAAATCTATTACATTTTTCGTACCTATTATATTGTTAATAACCGCGCTTCTTGGATTTTCCTCACACAAAGGCACATGTTTGTAAGCGGCGGCGTGAATTACAATTTCGGGTTTTTCTTCTTCAAACACCCTTTTTATTTCATCAAATTTGGCAACATCCACAAGATAAGGTTTTCTTTTTATATTCAGCTCTTCATTTATTGAATAGAGGTTAAACTCTCCGTTATCAACAAGCACGAGTTCTTTTGCACTGTATTTTTCGCATAACCTGCAAATTTCACTGCCTATACTGCCTCCGGCACCCGTTATTAAAATTTTTTTATTCTGCAAAAAGGATTTTATTGCCCCTTTATCCAAATCTTTTGGTTTTCTTGCTAGCAAATCTTCAATTGAAATGTCTTTAATTTTCTTTTCAAAAGGATTATATATTTTTATATCGCCGATTTCTTTTTTCTTTAAAAAATCCACCAGCCTGTTAAGCTCTTTTTGAGGCAAATCTTTTGTAATAATAACGGTATCCGTTTTTTCTATTTCCTCTAAAGGCAAAACCTTGTATCCGTAAATATAACTTCCGACCAGATTTCCATCATCATAAACGGCTTTTATCTCATAAGGAATATTCTGCTTTAAAAGAGAAAAGGTTTTTTCATTCGCCCCTACAATAACGGCTTCGTCAATGTTTTTTACCTGTTTAATCACAAGACGCTTGGAAATTCTAAAAAAACCTATAAAAAGAAGACTCAAAAAATAATCTATCAATATTGCGCTTCTTGGCATTGGAATAAAAAAATCCCTGAAGATATAAAAAACTGTAAAAAAAGTTAAATAAGCAAGGGTGGTTGCAAATATAAGCCGTTTAAGCTCCGGTAATGAAAAAAATCTCCAACTAACAAAATATAAACGAAATATATAAAAATAAAATATTTTAAGACAAACAATTACAGGAAAAACCCTATATAAACTGTATATATACTTTTCCGGTATTAAAAAATTAAACCTTAATAAATATGAAATATAAAGAGTAAAAAAAGACAATATTACATCACCTATTAAAAAAAACGCCGCTCTTTTAGTATTAGTAGGTTCAAACAGATTTGATAACTTCACAAACTCTCCTTACGTCACTGTCATTCATAGCCGTACCGCTAGGTAAACACAGCCCTTTATAAAAATATTTTTCGCTCCTTCCGTTAATATAACTTTTTGCATTTCTAAAAAGTGGCTGCATATGCATTGGCTTCCATAAAGGCCTGCTTTCTATTTTATGATTATATAGCACTTCCATAACTTTTAAAGGGTCTTTATCATAAAAAAGACAGGTGCTAAGCCATCTGTTTCCCCTGCTTTTTTCAATTTCCGGCATAAAAGAGGCGATATCCGAAAGTTCGGATTTGT
>JBDONV010000073.1:0-9219 GCA_039831165.1 Nautiliaceae bacterium
CAAATATTCCCACTTTAATTTCCGTTTTCATTCTTTCCCTTTAATTTGAAATAACTGTTGAAATCCTCCTAGAGGATAAAGATTTATCATAAAATTTATTGTATAATCATCTCTATATGAAATACCGTTTTCTTTTAATACAGGATTTCTCGTTTTCTTTATATTTAAATCATATTGCCAACATTTTTTACTAAGCCTTATTCCAAATAAAAAATATTTTACATATTTATTTAGCATATCATAATTATACTCAAAATACAGCTTTTTATAGTTTATTTTTTTCTCAGCTCTGAAAATATAGTTCCTAGCTGCTTCTGTTATATCTGTTTGAGCCTGATATAAATTGGACAGTCTAAAATAATATTCTCCTATATTAGTAGAAGCTTCTACATAATTATAAACCACTTTATATAAATCCCAAGAGTATTTTAACGTATCTTTTAAAATAATTCCCTCTTTTAACACCGTAACATCATTATATAAATCGGTTTTTTTCTTTACATCCAAATCGTAACCCTGTTTTAAAGTATGCTCTATATAAAAGTCTGAATTTTCAAAAATTTCAAAAATCCCCATTTCTATATTGTTATTAACTTTCGTATATCGTAAATATTTTTGAGTATCCGAAGTCTTAGAAAGATTTTTAACATTCAAGATAATATAAGGGTCTATGGAATGAAAATAAGAATTTTTCTTTTTAGCAAGAGATGTAAAAAATTTTATACTGCTGTAAGACTGAAAAAAATATTCGGGAGAATTAAAATATGTATTTGCCGAAATATAGTTTATAGTCTGAGTAAGTTTTAATTTTAAATAATCATTAAAAAAACTAAAATTTAAGCTTAAAGGCGCTAAAATATTAAAAAGATAATATTTTTGAGCGCTTTTAGAATAATAATTGTAAAAATTAATATCAAACGAATTCAATAAAAATCCAAAATCTTTTTTTTCAAATTTATGAAAATTAAACTGTGGAAGAATTTGGAGCGTATCGTCGTTTGATTTTTTAGTCGTATCTATAAAATACTTGGCATACAATCCGAAAATATAATCGTTATTTATATTTTTTATATAATTTATTTTGGAAATAATAAGTTTATCCACCAGATAAGAGGTATCAAAAGCATAATTATAAGCGTTTAAATAAAAATAATCGACATCCCTCGCATACTTCAAACTTACATATAATTCATCATCTTCAAACACCCTGCTTCTTTTATACAAAACGGAATATCCATAGTGATTGGTATATGCCAAATCGTTTTCTTCAACATATTTGGATTTATCCTTAAAACCTCCAAATTCTATTTCACCATAAGAATAAGGAGAATCTACAAATCTTAACTTATTATAAATCCCATATCCCCTAAGAGTTCTTATAGTAGGGGTTATTTCAAAATCAGCTCTCTCTCCCAAAACGAAATAAACAGGCTGAGAGTATAAAAAGCCCTCTTTATTGGATATTCCAAATACGGGTTTTAAAAGACCGCTTCTTCTGCGTTTGTCAAAAGAAGTGTAATAAAAAGGCATATATAAAACAGGTATTTGGTTAAGATAAAGAATTATATTATAAAGCTTTAAAGATTTTTCCTTTTTATTATAAAAAGCTTTTTTAGAAAGTAAAAACCAATCAGGATTTTCAACGCAACAGCTTGAAAATTGAATATCTTTTAAAGCAAAAACATCCTCTTTAAAAACTCCCTCTTTACTTTTAAACCAAACATCACTTTTAAAATCATATAAAAATAATTCTTTAAATTCAAAATGCTCTTTTGAAAAAATTTCTATTTTATCGGCAAGTATTTTTTCGTCATTATAAAAAATCACCACATCTTTTTTTAAAACCGCTTTTTTATTGTCAGTTATTACGCCCTCTTTAGCCTGAATAAATATACCTTTATAAACAATCACAGGATTTTTAATTATAATGGTGTTATTTATCTCTTTTGCTTCAACCCCATAAATATTGACATCTGAAAACAAAAAAGAGAATAAAACAAAAAAAAGACTAATTATCCTCAATAACAACACATCTCCCTACTATATCATGAATTGCCCTGTTTAACGGGTCTACCACGGCATAAAGCATTCCTAAATAAAAAAACATCTCATCAAAATTTCTCATTATACTTCTTATTAAGGCATTAATAACAGATGGATTATCAAAAGTGTTTTCATCCACCACTCTTATTTTTACAACCATCTTGCCAACCGTTTTACCGTATAAAAAAACAAAAATCCAATGATAAAGAGTATAAGCCAAAAAAATATATATAAAAAGTTTATCTACTAAAATTATTGCTTCTTCATACGTTTTAGCAGACGAAAAAAGATCCCAAAAAGATAAAACTACTAAAAAAGAAATTAAAAAATCGTCTATACTCATCGCAATTACTCTTTTCATTAAAGAAGCGGGCTTAAGCCCTTCTCTTTCAATCTTGTTTATAATTTCTTCGCTTTTCACTCTTATCCTCTTTTAGTAATTGCTTGATATGCTATATCTTTTCTGTATTTTTTCCCCTCAAAATGAACTTTATCCACAATTTTATAAGCTTCGTCTCTAGCTTTTTCAACGTCTTTTCCAAACCCTACGCATACAAGTACCCTTCCGCCTGTTGCCATAAGTTTTCCGTCAATTTTTTTAACGCCGGCATACGCTATGTATCCGTTGCAATCGCTTAAATCATCTACTTTTATCTCCGCAGGTTCGCTGCTGCCGTACGGATAGTTTTTAGAAGCGCAAACCACTCCCACAGCCACCATATCTTTAATTTTAACGTCTATCTTATCAAGCTGTTTTGTAGCAGCGTTTTTTAACATATCATAAACACTGCTCTCAATAAGAGCCATAAGCTCTTCGCATTCAGGGTCTCCAAATCTGACGTTATATTCAAGTACATACGGTTCGTTATCTACAATCATAAGCCCTATAAACAATACCCCCTCAAACGGAGCCCCTTCCTCACGCATACCTTTAAGGGTTGGTTTTATAATTCTTGTCTTTACTTTTTCATAAAGTTCCGGTGTTGCAAGCGGAGTTGGTGCATATGCACCCATCCCTCCCGTATTTGGACCTTTATCACCGTCAAGAAGTCTTTTGTGGTCTTGGGCCGCAGGAAGCAAAACAAAATCTTCCCCATCACAGATAGCAAACATACTAAGCTCATATCCGTTTAAAAATTCTTCCACTATTACCTTTTTGCCGGCATCTCCAAAAGCCTTTCCGCTAAGCATATCCTCAACCGTTTTTTTAGCCTCATCCTTACTTTCGGCGATTATAACACCTTTTCCCGCACAAAGCCCGTCGGCTTTTACTACTATTGGAAGTTTATCCATAGAATCAATAAAGTCAAAAGCTTCCTTTTTATTATCCGTTTCTATATATCTGGCAGTCGGAATATTGTATTTTTTCAAAAAATTTTTCATATAAACTTTACTACCTTCAAGCTGTGCGGCTTTGGAAGAGGGTCCGAAAATTGTAAGTCCGTGTTTTTTAAATACATCCACTATTCCTTTTACCAAAGGGTCTTCCGGCCCTACTACTGTAAGGTCTATTTTATTTTCTTTTGCCCAATTGGCAAGTTCTTCAAAATCTTTAATATCTATATTAGTAGCAAACTCTTCAGTAGCGCCGTTTCCAGGAGCATAAAAAATCTCCGCTTCGTCTTTCATAAAATATCCGATACTATATTCTCTTCCACCGCTTCCAACTATTAAAACTCTTTTCTTCATTTTACGCCTTTTTTACGAAATTATATCAAATTATGTTTTTAAACTAACCCCTGTTACAATAGCGTAAATCCAAGGCCAAATTAAAATTAAAATAATCAAAACGGCTATTATCACGTAAGTTATTTTAGGTTTTGCCCTTTTTTTCATACATTCGATATCCGTATTAAACTCTCCGCAGTAATCTATATCCCTGCCGAGTTTATTAAGATAAAGAAAATAGTAACAAAAGCCGCTGAGTAAAGAACTGGTAAGAATAATAACAGCCAATACCAATAGAGGATGAAGCTTAGCATAAGCCATAAGATATCCCACCATCAAAGAAACCACCAATACCGCCATAGCCTCTATAGCCATTCTTCTATACAGAAGATAAAACCACCCGAAAATAAAAGCCCATAAGTTGAATTTAGGTTTACATTTTCCAAGTCCGTCATCCTGCATAATCTCATTGAAAATTTCTTCATCTTTAGGCGAGAGGTTATAATAGCTCTCCTTTAATATCTTCATAAATTTTTTTTTCATGCTCTTCCCTTAATAAAAGTTTTATAATAATCCCATAATGCCAATAAAAGCGAACCGATAATTGGTGAAAACAATAAAGATATAATCAAAAAAACCCAATGGTTATATCCCAGCCTATAAGCAAAATAAGCTACCACGACCGATAATACAATTACGTTTATCAAAAACATTAAGCTCATTTAAGCCCTTTTTTAGTTAAAATTATATTTAAAAAAGGCTGATTATGAAAATAAAAGTGCCAAAAAGCTTTGATTTAAACGTTAAAAATTCAGAAAGCGTTGCAAGAATAGCCGCTTCTGCAAAAAACGGGGGAGTTGAAGCCGCTTTAATGATACCAAAACACAAGCCTATTTTTGACAAACTTCACCTGGCTTACAATTTAAAAAGGGCAAATGAAGAAAACTTTAAACTTTTTGTAGCGATTGAGGGAATACATGAAGGTAAACTTAGCGAAATTTCTATTCTTAAAAATAAAGGAGCAAGCGCTATTTTTATAAATTCGGATGAAGATATGAATCTGATAAAAAGAGTTTTCGAATATGCCGAATTTCTAGACATTCCGGTTTTTGTGGACTGTAACAACAAATCCCTAAGCCACGGGGTTATGAACGACAGCGAAATAGCATACCATATGGGAGTTAGCGGAATCCCAAACTATGCCGAAAGCATAGAAGTAGCCAAAATATTAGAACTTACCAATCACTTTGAAGCAAAAGTAGTATTTCAAAGTATTACAACAAAAGAATCGCTGGAAATTTTAAAAAACAGACCCTCTTACACTTACATTGACGTGTGTATAGATAATTTATATTTTACCGATGAGAATTTACAAAATTTCAATACTCTTTTTAAAACGTTTCCGCCTTTAAGAAGCGAGGAAGATAAAGAAGCTTTGCTTAACGCATGTAAAAACGAAGAAATCGATTTTATCTCTTCAAACCACACAGCCACCAATCAAAAAGACATACCTTTTGAAGAAGCGGACTTTGGGATTAGCAAGCTCGATATTTTTACACAGCTAGCTTACTCCCTGCCTCTTCCTGCAGAAACGGTAACAAAACTGGTATCAACAAATCCGGCAAAACTTTTTAATATACAAATTAAAGAATTTGTAGAACTAGAAAAGGGAGAATTTAAAGTAAATACCGAAACTTTTGCCAGTAAAGGAAAAAACTGTCCTTATTCTTTATTAAAAAGAAAAATTGTTTAGCCTGCTTAAATCAATCTTCTTAAACCCACTTTATTTACTTTTCTTTTTTTTTCTGGTATAATTAATTTAATATTAAGAGAAGTAAAAGGAGTTTTTTATGAAATATTATGAACCGCTTGGAGATGGAAAAATAAAATGTCTTCTTTGCCGCCACCACTGCGTACTTAAAGATGGACAAGTAGGCATTTGTGGCGTCAATATGAATAAAAACGGAGAACTTGTAAACCTTGTTTACGGACATCCATCAAGCATAAACGTAGACCCTATAGAAAAAAAACCTCTATTTCATTTTATTCCGGGGAGTGATGTTTTATCGTTTGGAACAGTCGGATGTAATTTCAAATGTCCGTTTTGCCAAAACTGGCAAATAGCCCATACGAATAAAGTAAATGATTCTATTTACGTAAGTCCTGAACAGATGGTGAATTTAGCTTTACAATACAACTGTAAATCAATAGCATATACGTACAACGAACCTAGTATTTTTTACCCTTATGCCAGAGACGTAGGTATTATAGCCAAACAAAAAGGACTTAAAAACGTTTTCGTTACAAACGGATTTGAAAGCGTTTATGAAATAGAAGATATGAAAAACTGGGTTGACGCCTGTAACGTGGATTTAAAAAGTTTTAAACCAGAATATTATAAAAAAGTCTTAAAAGGAAAACTTGAAGATGTTTTAGATACTATTCAAAGACTGCATGAAGTTGGAATCTGGCAAGAAATTACGACTCTTATAGTACCAGGAGATAACGACAGCGAAGAAGAGCTTACCCAAATAGCCGAGTTTATAGCCGGAGTCGGAAAAGAGATTCCATGGCATATTACCAGATTTCATCCCGATTATAAAGTAACGGATAAAACGCCTACTCCTATGGAAACAATGCTTAAAGCATACGAAATAGGTAAAAAAGCGGGACTCAAATATGTATATTTAGGAAACGTAGCAACTCCTGTAGTTACCAAATGCCCTAAATGCGGAGAGGATTTAATTATAAGAAGCATTTACAGAGTGGAAAAAAACATTTTAAAAGTAGAAGAAGACGGCACAGGCCGCTGCCCTAAATGCGGCGAAATTATAGAAGGAGTATGGAAATGAGAAAAGCAGTGGTAAAAGAATGGTATGGAGGAAGTTGTGAAGCTGTCGAAAACTATATAGCACATTTTAATAAAATAATTGATGAAAACGTGGATGCTCAAAAAGCCGCAGAAATTTTTTCTTTAAAACCAAAAGCTGTTATAGTACCTCACGCAGGATGGGTATATAGTGGATTTACGGCAAATTTCGCATACAGAATTGCCTCAAACACAAAACCAAAAAGAGTAGTGGTTATAGGACCGAGTCACAGATTTCCTTTTAAAGGAATTTCAACCACCCTTGAAGATGTATATGAAACACCATGCGGATTTTTACCTATAGACAGAATATTTGCAACTGAATTAATAGAAAAATTCGGTGTACAAAATCTGGAAATGGTACATCAGGAACATTCAACGGAAGTTCAAATGCCTTTTATTTACCACTATTTCGGAGAAATTCCGGTAGTAGAGCTTGTATATGGGGATTATGAGCCCGAAAAATTAAAAGATATAATCGAATATGCTATTGAAGAAGGTTCTTTAGTTGTGATTTCCACGGATTTAAGCCACTATTACGATTTAAAAACGGCAAACGCTTTGGATTATAACTGTCTTGAAGCGGTGCAAAATCTTGATTTGACATATCTTGAAAAATGCGAAGCATGCGGAAAAATCGGCGTAGCCGGAATGATTATAGCCGCAAAGGAAATGGGACTTACTCCTTTTATAGTAGATTACAGAACCAGTGCCGACGTAAGCGGAGATGAGTCAAACGTAGTAGGATATATGAGCGCCGTTTTTATATAATCAAATTTTATGATATAATTACAACTACTCCAAAGCGGGAGGTGTCATATGCCAAGAGGAAAATTCAGACTTAAGAGAAAAAGAAGAAGAGTTTTATACTCTAAATAATTTTTTCTCTTTTTTCTCCCTTTGGAAAAATAAAGGTTTTAAATTATGATTTCTTTTAAAAATTCTTCATTTATAATACCATTTGATTATAAGATATCTTCAATAGTAAAACTTCTTGAAAATTTCAATATTCCCATAACAGACATAGAAAAACAAGATTCTTACATAATAAAAACAGACATTTCCACGCTTTCAAATGAAAAAGAGGTACTAAAAATTATGCAAAGAGCCCTAAACGGGGATATTCCTGTTTTTTGCAAACTTTATCATCTATCCCTTGAAGGATTAAAACTAAGAGAGATAAATCTAACCAGAGCCCTGCTGAAATACCAAAAACAGCTGCTTTTTGAATTTGAAGAAGCCGCTATTATAGAAACCCTCATAAAACATCCAAAACTAACAGCTCTTATTATAAAATATTTTAAAGACAAATTTTCCAAAAAAGATTTATCAAAAGAAGCCATTATCGAAGAAAAATTAAAAGAGATAACCGATTCTAAAGAACATAAGATTTTTGACTTTTTATATATTGTAGTAAAAAATATCGTCAGAACAAACTATTTTTTAAATAAAGAAACAATATCTTTTAAAATACACACCCAAAACTTTAAAAACATTCTGTTTGGAATTCAACCTAATATAGAGATGTTTGTATATCACAATGATTTTAATGGTATTCATTTAAGAATGAGCAAAATAAGTAGAGGCGGTATAAGATATTCAAACAGGGACGATTTCAGGGAAGAAATTAAAGATTTAATGAAAACCCAGGCCATAAAAAACGCTTTTATTATTCCTGACGGGGCAAAAGGCGGATTTATAATATTAAAAGAAAACCCTGATATTAAACATTATTATTCTCTTTTTATAGACGCTCTTTTAGATTTAATAGATATCCCCGATGTTAATATAGTAAAATACGACGATAAAGACTTCTACTTCGTAGTGGCCGCTGATAAGGGAACTGCCCTTTTAAGCGATACTGCAAACGAAATAGCGATAAAAAGAGGTTACTTTTTAAAAGACGCGTTTGCTAGCGGAGGGAAAAACGGATATTCTCACAAAGAACTTGGAATTACGGCAAAAGGCGCTATTAAAAGCGCTTACAGGTTTTTTCTTGAGAAAAACAAAAATATATACAAAGATAAACTAAGCGTAGTCGGTGTGGGAAGCATGAGAGGAGACGTATTCGGAAACGGAATGCTTATTAATAAAAATTTCCTTTTAATAGCGGCAATAAGTCATAATGAAATTTTTATAGACCCTAACCCGGACCCTAAAACAGCTTATGAAGAAAGAAAAAGACTGTTTGAAAATTCACTTAACTGGGCATATTACGATAAAAATAAAATAAGCAAAGGTGGGGGTGTATTTAAAAGAAGCGATAAAAAAATAAAACTCTCACCCGAAATTAAAAAACTTATTCAAACGTCTAAAAATTATCTCTCAGGAGAAGAGTTGGCAAAAGAACTTTTAAAACTTCCCGTAGATATGCTCTATTTTGGAGGAATAGGAACATATATAAAAGCAAGCGACGAATTAAACATCCATATAAGCGATAAACAAAACGAAAATATAAGAGTAAACGCAAATGAAATCAAAGCTTTTTGCATATGTGAGGGGGCAAATCTCGCTTTAACAATGAAAGGAAGATATGAATACGCCCTAAACGGAGGAAAAATCAACCTTGACGCAATAGACAACAGTGCGGGAGTTAATATAAGTGATTACGAAGTGAACATGAAAATAATTTTAAATAC
>JBDONV010000192.1:0-2622 GCA_039831165.1 Nautiliaceae bacterium
CGGAAAAAGCCTTGATGAAAAAACACTCGAATATGTATGCCGCGCGGCTAAAGCGGTAAAAAAAGAAGTGGATATTACTATAATAGCCTGTAACGGAACAGCTGATAAAGAGTCTTTAAAAGAGCTTAAAAACGCCGGAGTAAAAATATATAACCACAATCTTGAAACAAGCCGGGAATATTATCCGAAAATATGTTCGACCCATACTTGGGATGAGAGATTTGAAACATGTGAAAATATCAAATCCGCAGGGCTTCGACTTTGTTGCGGGGGAATATTCGGTATGGGTGAAAGCGATGAAGATATCAAAAGTTTTATAAAATCGTTAAAAAAATTAAATCCCGAAGGAATTCCTCTTAACTTTTTTATAGAAAATGAAAAACTCCCTTTAAAAGCGACTCATAATAGAAAATTTGCTTTAGATATAGTTAAAAGATTTTCAAACGAATTTAAAAAATCTATTATAATGCTTGCGGGCGGAAGGGAAATAGCTTTTGGGGAGAATTGGATTGATGCTATAAAAGAGGGCGCCAATTCTATTGTAATAGGTGATTATCTAACTACTAAAGGCGAAAAACCGGACAGGGATTTGGAAATTTTAATTAAAGAGGGATATAAAATAGCTGATGAATGCTGATATTGTTTTAATTATAACCCTTTCCGTTATTTTGCTTATATCCCCTTTTATAAGCAACTTTTTAAAACTCCCTATTTCTATGGTTGAAATTACTCTTGGAAGTGTTGCGGCGGCTTTTGGGTTTTTGCATGATAATGAAAGTTTTAAACTTTTGGCTGAAGTGGGATTTTTATATTTAATGCTTTTGGCGGGAATGGAAGTTAATTTAAAAGAACTTTTAAAGCTTGAGAAGGAAATTTATAAAAAAGGTTTTGCTTTTTTACTTATTTTGTACGCCCTTTCATTGTTTATTGTTTTTGTTTTCGGGTTTTCAAAAATTTTTATAGCTATTTTGCCTCTTATTTCCATTGGATTGATTTTGTCCATACAACAGGAGATAGGCAAAACCAATTGGCTTAATCTTGCTCTTCAAATTGGGGTTATGGGAGAACTGCTTTCTATTTTGGTATTGACTGTTATAAGCGGTTATTTTGAATTTGGTCTTACCGAACAGCTGCTTTTAAATATAGCTATTTTGTTTGTATTTTTGTTTTTGCTGGGAATTGGTTTTCTTCTTTTTAGAAGTCTTCTTTGGTGGTTTCCAAAACTTAAACATTTTTTAATGCCGGGGGTTGACAAGTATCATCAGGACGTAAGAATAGCTATAAGTATGTTTTTTATTATGATAGCCGTTATGATAGTGCTTCATTTGGATGTGGTGCTTGGGGCGTTTGTGGTAGGTGTGTTTTTGACGACTTTTTTTGACCATAATCACAATCTCGAACACAAACTGGCACCTTTTGGTTTTGGGTTTTTGATTACTGTTTTTTTTGTTCATGTGGGCAGCAGTATAAATATTAAAGATATTAATTATGATATGATAGAGGATGCTTTATTCATTACGTTTTTGATGTTGATTTTAAGAATTGTAAGTTCGTTAGTATTTATAAAGGAGCTTGGATTAAAAAATACGGTAATGTTTGGGATGAGTCTTTCTATGCCTCTTACATTATTAATCGCAACCGCGACTCTTGCTTATCATAATCATACGATAAGCAATTACTGGTATACGGTGCTTGTGTTTACCGCCGTTTTGGAAGTTATAGTCGTTATGCTTGGTGTTAAGTTTATAAATAAGTTACAATTTCAAAAAAAGGATAGTTAATGGTAGTTACTCGTTTTGCACCATCACCAACTGGTTATTTACATATAGGCGGGTTAAGGACGGCTCTTTTTAACTGGCTGTGGGCTAGGAAAAACAATGGAAAATTTAGACTTAGAATTGAAGATACAGACCTTAGCCGTAATAAACAAGAGGCGGTGGATGCGATTTTAAAGGCTTTTAACTGGGTTGGAATGAAGTGGGATGATGAAGTTGTGTTTCAAAGTGAGAGATTTGATATTTATAAAAAATATATTGATGAGCTTTTAGAAAAAGGGCTTGCTTATAAATGTTATCTGACAAAAGAAGAGCTTGAAAAAATAAGAGAAGCCAAAATGAAAGGGCAGCAGCCTCCTATCGATATCAGAAAATACAGGGATTTTAAAGGGGAGCTTGATAAGCCTTACGTAATTAGATTCAAAGTCCCTTTAAGCAGAAAAATATGTTTTGAAGACGGGGTAAAAGGCGAACAGTGCGTAGATGCCAAAGAAATAGAGGATTTCGTAATAGCAAGAAGCGACGGGACTCCAACATATAATTTCGTTGTGGTAATTGACGACCATGAAATGGGGATGACTGATATTATAAGAGGAGACGACCACCTTAGAAATACATTTAAACAGCTTTTAATTTATAAGGCGTTTGACTGGGATATACCGAAATTTTACCATGTGCCTATGATTCATAATGAAAAAGGCGCTAAAATGAGTAAGCGTGACGGGGCGGTGGATGTTATGGAATATAAGCGTGAAGGATATCTGCCAGAAGCTCTTTTAAACTTTTTAGTACGCCTTGGCTGGAGTCACGGAGACCAGGAGATTTTCAGTATTGAAGAGATGATAAA
>JBDONV010000250.1:0-9164 GCA_039831165.1 Nautiliaceae bacterium
TTCAAAATGTTTTAGGCGTTACTCCTGAAGAAACAATGGTAGTAGGCGATGGTGCTAATGATTTGAGTATGTTTGAGCATGCGGGAACTAGAGTTGCTTTTTGCGCAAAAGAAATTCTTAAAAAAAATGCTAACATTATAATAGAAGAGAAAGATTTGACTAAAATATTGGAATTTATTTAAGGAGTTTAAAATGAATACAAGTATTTGGGTAGATTATTTAGACAGAGAATTTTTAGACAGCAAATTTAAAGAGTGGATAAACAGCGGTCTTGTAAACGGACTGACAAGTAATCCTGCGATTTTTGCAAACGCGCTCAAAAAGGAAGTCTATAAAGAAGATATAGAAAAACTAAAAGGGAAATCTCCAAAAGAGATTTATGAAGAAATAGCGGTTAAAGACATTCAAAAAGCGTGTGATATTTTAGCCCCTTTATACGATCACGGAGAAGACGGGTATGCGAGTATCGAAGTGGACCCAAGACTTATTAACGATGCAAAAGGGACGATTGATGAGGCTTTAAAACTTTATGATAAAATTGAAAGGGATAACGTAATGATAAAAATTCCGGCAAATGAAGCTGGATATAAAGCTATGGAAGAACTTGCTAAAAGAGGTATAAATATAAATGCTACTCTTGTTTTTTCTCCAAATCAGGCTATGAGGGCACTTGATGCGATAAGTAAAGGTCCTAGAACTATTGACGGGGTTATTTCGGTATTCGTTAGTAGATTTGATAGAAAATTAAATCCTGTTTTGGCTAAGCAAAATTTAGCAAAAGACAGAGTAGGATTTTTTAACGCAATTAAAATTTATAATCAAATCGAAGAAGCTGGATTACCTAATATCAGAACGCTTTTTGCTTCAACGGGAGTAAAACAGGAGTATCTGCCAAAAGATTATTATGTAGAAAATTTGTATCTGCCTCATAGTGTGCTTACATTGCCTCTTGATGTTATTGAAGAGATTAAAAATAAGGAACTTGAAGAGAGTTTTCATTTTCAAACTAAACATATTGATGCGTTTTTTAGTTTTTTGGCACCTGCTGGGATTAGTATGCAAAAGATTTATCAGGAGTTATTTGATGAAGGAGTGGAAGCTTTCGAAAAAGCGTTTGAGGATATGCTAAGCTCCATTAAGGCGTAATTTATGAAAAAAGAGATGCTTAACAAATTTTTATATGCTATGATAAAAAAAGGTGGTAGTGATTTACATATCAAATCTTCTGGTGTGGTAAGAGCAAGAATTCAGGGAAAACTGGTTACTTTTACTCAAAATACCGTTCCAAGAAAAGAAGTTGAAGAGCTTCTTTTGGATATTTTAGGAGAGAAAAAATTTAAAGAATTTATGGAAAATAAAGATTTAGATTTTTCTTATAAACTTGATGAAAATTATAGATTTAGAGGAAATGCTTTTTTTCAAATAGAAGGTCCTTCTTTGGTTTTTAGAGTTATTCCCGTTAAGGTTCCTACTATTGATGAGCTTAATTTACCTCCCGTAGTTAAAAAATTTACGGAAATAGAAAGGGGACTTGTATTGGTAACAGGTGTTACCGGAAGTGGTAAGTCTACTACCTTGGCCGCTTTAATAAATGAAATAAATGAAACAAAATCAAAGCATATTATAACTATAGAAGACCCTGTGGAGTTCGTTCATAAAGATAAAAAAAGTCTTATAAATCAAAGAAGTGTTGGAGAAGATACTGTATCTTTTGCTAGAGCCCTAAAAGCGGCTTTAAGGGAAGACCCTGATATTATTCTTGTAGGTGAAATGAGGGATATCGAAACAATTGAAATAGCCCTTCATGCGGCGGAAACTGGTCATCTTGTTTTTTCAACTCTTCATACTCTTGATGCAAAAGAGACTATTAACAGAATAGTGGGGGTTTTTCCCCCGGAAGAGCAGCCAAGAATCAGACTGGTTCTCTCTTCCGTTATAGAAGGTATTATATCTCAAAGACTTGTACCTACCGTTGACAATAAAAGAGTTGCCGCTATGGAAATTTTATTAAAGACTCCTAGAATAAAAGAACTCATCGCTCAGGATAGGGACAGTGAGATTAAAGATGCGCTAGAAGAAGGCAAAAGCGTATACGGTACGCAAAGTTTCGACCAGCATTTGGTGGATTTGGTTATTAAAGGAAGAATAGACGAACCTACCGCTATTGAATATGCTTCTAGTAAAGAGGATTTTAAGCTTAAACTAAAACAGGAAAAAATGAGACATAATATTAGTGATGAAGAAGAGGATGTAATAGCCCTTAAAAATGAATAAAGTTTTGTTGCAAAAAGCAATAATTTAGATATAATTCCAATTCGAAAAAAATTTAAGGAGACAATATGCTTGAAGGAATAATCAGAGAGAGTACTTCTAAGTCAGAGACTAAAAAACTTAGAAGAGATGGTTATCTGATTGCTAATATTTATGGAAAAGGTCAAGAAAACATAAATGCGGCATTCAAAAAAGGTGATTTTATTAAATATATGAGAAATAAAGAACATTTAATTTTCCCTGTTAAAGTTGGAGATAAAGAGTTTAAAGCGGTTGTTCAAGAGTATCAAAAAGACCCTGTAACAGGAGATTTGTTACATGTAGATTTATTAATGGCTCAGCCTGGAGTAAAACAATATTTTTATGTTCCTATTAAGGTTGTAGGAACTCCTAAAGGTCTTAAAAACAAAGGTGTATTGATTTATCACAGAAGAAGAATTAAAGTTAAATCAACTCCTGAGAATTTACCAGATTATTTTGAAATTGACGTAAGTGATTTAGACGTTGGTGATAACGTACTTATCAGAGATATTAAAATGCCAGAAGGCGTTGAGTGCTATCTAAATCCTTCAATTCCTGTAGTCGGTGTAATTAAAGCAAAATAATCCCAAAAAGCTTCTCGCTTTTTGGCGAGAATTAAAGAGGCGCTATGAAACTTATTGTCGGTCTTGGTAATCCCGGAAAAAAATATGAATTAAATCGTCATAACGTAGGTTTTATGGCAGTAGACTATTTAATTGATACGTTTAACGCTTCTAGAGTTTCTTCTAAATTTAAAGGCGAATTATATAAAGCCGGTGAATATCTGTTTTTAAAACCCACAACTTATATGAATTTATCAGGTGAGGCGGTTAGGGCGGTTAAAGATTTTTATAAAATAAACAATGAGGATATAATAGTTATTCATGACGATATAGATTTGAAACTCGGTGCTTTGAAATTTAAAAAAGGCGGCGGCAGCGGAGGTCATAACGGTCTTAAATCTATAGATTCCCATATAGGGAATGATTATTGGCGTGTAAGAATTGGAGTTGGAAGACCTGAGAGAAAAGAAGAAGTTGTGAATTTTGTTTTAAGTGATTTTAGCAGCGAAGAAATAGAGTGTATAAAACCCCTTTTTGAAACGGTAGCAAAAGCGATTGAAGATATTACTCAGGCGCCTAGCAGATATTCTAAAAAAGGGTGTTAGTGTATTTTTGGTATATTCTCAAGAAATATGTAAAAAATTTTTTTACCGTTCTTTTTGCTTTAGGTGTTTTATTCGTAATAGTCGAT
Organism: Nautiliaceae bacterium; assembly: GCA_039831165.1. Taxonomy (GTDB): domain Bacteria; phylum Campylobacterota; class Campylobacteria; order Campylobacterales; family Nautiliaceae; genus Caminibacter. The sequence continues at coordinate 3,547 of JBDONV010000250.1, forward strand.
TTGAGTTTTAATTTTTCAAAGCTACCTTATTCTTCGAATTTGCAGGTTTTATACGTTTCTTATCAGTTTTTATACGCTTTATTTATTTTATATCCTTTAGCAATTATTTTTTCTTTTTTATTAACTGTTTCGTCTATGATTAAATTTAATGAATTCGTAAGTTTTTATTCGCTGGGCTTTTTACCGAAAAAGTTACTTATGCCTTTTTTCTTTTTTTCCCTTTTTTTTACTTTTTTTGTATTTTTAATTCAAAGCACTAAACTTGCTTATATAAATCAGTATGCCGCTGCAATAAAAAGCAGTGAAAAATTAAAAGATAGAGATCTTTTTCTAAAGCATAATAACAAAGTTGTTTATATAAAAGAACTTAATCCGATATTTAAGATTGCAAATGATGTGAGGGTTTTTGAAATAAACGGTGACTTAAAAAAAATGATTTATGCTCCTAAAGCTTATTTTGTAAATAATAGATGGTATGCTAAAAATGCGGAAATTACTTATTTTTTTGAAAAAGAATGGATAAAAGAATATAAAGATGTCTATTTTTTAAAAAATTTCAAACCTAAAATACTTTCAAGTCTTAAAAGTTTGAATGAAATATCTTTTTATGACGCTTATCTTACGATTCGTTATTTTAGGGATATTGACGAAAGCAAGATTTTAGCGATAGTGTTTTTTAAAATTTTTACGCCTCTTAGTATGATAGCATTAATGGTAATTTTCTTTTTAACGGCTCCCGTTCATATAAGACTCTCGAATATTACTCTTTTTATGATACAATCCATTATATTAAGTATTCTTCTTTGGGGAGGAGAATTGCTGCTTTTTAAATTTTCAAAACAGGGAATAATCCCTTATTGGAGTATTGCCGTTCCTTTTGTAATTTTGTTTGTTTTAGATATATATTTTTTAAGGAGAAAAAATGAACTTTAAAAATTTGGCTCAGAAATACGGTACGCCTTTATACGTATATGATTTTAATTATTTTGAAAATCAGTTTAACGAACTTAAAAAAGCTTTTAAAGCCAGAAAAAGTATTATATCTTATGCGGTAAAAGCGAATTCTAATCTTTCTGTTATCAAAAAATTTGCATCTCTTGGAAGCGGGGCTGATTGTGTAAGTATAGGAGAGGTAAAAAGAGCTCTTTTAGCGGGAGTTGATAAATATAAAATTATTTTCAGCGGTGTAGGTAAAAGAGATGATGAAATAAAAGAGGCTCTTGAAAAAGACATATTAATGATAAACGTAGAAAGTGACGCAGAACTTAAAAGAGTTGACGCTATAGCAAAAGAGCTTGGAAAAACGGCAAGAATTTCCATCAGGGTAAATCCTAATATCGACCCTAAAACTCATCCTTATATTTCCACCGGGCTTCATGAAAATAAATTCGGAGTGGATATTGAAACAGCTAAAGGAATGTATATTTATGCAAAAAAATCTCCTAATTTAAATCCCGTTGGAATTCATTTTCATATAGGAAGTCAGCTAACAGAACTTGAACCTATTAGGGAAGCTTCTCAAATAGTGGCTGATTTGGTAAGAAGCCTTAAAGCGATTAATATTGATATAAAATTTTTTGACGTAGGGGGCGGGCTTGGAATTAAATATAAAGATGAAGAAACTATAAAACCTTATGATTATGCCCAGGCTATTTTATCCACTCTTAGCGGTTTAGATGTTACTATCGTTTGCGAACCTGGAAGGTTTTTGGTTGGAAACGGAGGATGGTTTTTAACAAAAGTTTTGTATGAAAAAGTAAACGGTGATAAAAGATTTGTAATAGTTGATGGGGCTATGAACGATTTAATAAGACCGAGCCTTTATAACGCGTATCATAAAATAGAGGTGTTAAGCTCAAAAGAAAATCCAAAAGTTTCAAAGGCTAATATTGTGGGGCCTATATGTGAAAGCGGCGACTTTTTTGCTAAAAATATAGAGGTCCCAGATACTAACCCGGGAGATTTAGTGATTATTCACAGTGCCGGGGCTTATGGATTTACTATGAGTAGTAATTACAATACCCGTCCTCGTCCTGCTGAAGTTGCGGTTGAAAATGGAAACGACAGAATTATAAGAAGAAGAGAAACATTTGAAGATTTAATAGCGCAGGAATTGGATTATTTGGTATGAGGGGATATTTTTTAGATGTTCAGGGAACTTTAATTGACGATAAGGATTTTAAGCCTCTTAATGGGGCTTTAGAATTTGTGAAATATTTAAAAGAGAATAAAATACCTTTTATTTTTTTGACAAATAACACAAAAAGACCTTCAGATGAATTTAAAGAATATTTAAAAGATTTAGGTTTTGAATTTGAAAATTATCTTGATCCCTTAATGGTTTTGGATGATATAGTGAATTTTCCCGTAGCGGCATATGGGCATGAAAAATTTTTAAATATAATTGAAAAAAAATACGGGCTTGATTATTCAAATCCTGAAAAAATAGTTTTGGGAATTAAACTTTATTCCAATGAAGAATTTGCGGATATTATAGAAATGTTGTTAAAAGGCGCTCAGCTGGTAGGTATGCATAAAACTTCTTTATATCATAAAAATGGTAAAAGATATCCGGGACTTGGAGCTATTTTGGAGATGTTAAAATATGCTACGGGCAGAGATTATGAGGTTGTGGGGAAACCTTCTTTTAGATTTTTTAAAAAAGCTTCGGATATTTTAAAGCTTAGTTTTGATAAAATTACCATTATAAGTGATGACTTATACGGAGATGTTCTTCCAGCTATGGAACTTGGCATAGAAGGGGTATTGGTTTTAAGTGGAAAAATCAAAGATGAAAAAGAGATAAGTCAAAAACCGCATAAAATATTTAAAAATATAGGAGAGTATCTTGAATTTATCAGAACTGAGAAAACAAATTGATTCAATAGATAATGAAATTATAAAACTTCTTAATAAAAGAATGGAAATAGTAAAAAAAGTAGGAGAGCTTAAAAATACTACTAATGCTCCTATTTATAGACCCGAGAGGGAAAAAGAGATTATTGAAAGACTTACTGACATTTCCAAAAAAGAAGGCGGTGTTTTAGGTAAAGAAGAAATTGAAGCTATTTTTTTGGAAATATTTGCCATAAGCAGGGCACTTGAAAGAAAAGAAAGAATAGCGTTTTTAGGACCTGTTGGAACTTATACCCATCAGGCGGCAGAAGCTAGGTTTGGAGCTACAGCTAAATATCTTCCTGTTATGAATATAGAAAGTGTTTTTAAAACGGTTGCCAATAAGGAAGCTAAATACGGGGTTGTACCTATAGAAAACAATACCGAAGGAGTAGTTGGGATTACTCTTGACAGTTTAAAAAAATACGACGTAAAAATAGTTGCTGAGGTTTGCATGGAAATACATCACTCTTTTGCTTCTTTATGTGAAGATATCAGTAAAATAAAAAGAATATATTCCCATCCTCAGGGGTATAACCAGTGTTTGGAATTTTTGGAAAATTACGGTTTGTTGGAAGCTGAATTTATTCCTACAAAATCAACGGCAGAAGCCGCCAAAATTGCCTCAAAAGACCCTGAAGGCGGGGCTATATGTTCTAAAATAGCGGCGAAACTTTATAATGTGCCGTTACTATTTGAAAAAATAGAGGATAATAAAGCCAACAGGACCAGATTTATTATTATAAGCGATTTTAAGACCAATCCTTCGGGAGACGATAAAACTTCCATTATCGCCAAAACTTCTCACAAATCAGGAGCTCTTTTTGATTTGCTTAAAAAGTTTAAAGAAAAGGATATAAATCTTTTGAAAATAGAATCACGTCCTATGAAAGACGATACATTTAATACATGGTTTTATATCGATTTTGAAGGACATATAGACGAACCTGAAATAAAAGAGCTTATAGAAAAAGAGAATATGATATGGCTTGGAAGTTATCTTAGGGATTGTTAAAAAAGGAGAATTTAATGTTTGAAAAAATAAGAGACTTAAAAACCTATGAAGCCGGAAAGCCTATTGAACTTGTTGTAAGGGAATACGGTATAAAACCTGATGAGATTATAAAACTAGCAAGTAACGAAAACCCATACGGTCCTTCTCCTAAAGTTATAGAAGAAGTTAAATCAAAAGCCCATCTTATGCACAGATATCCGGATGACAGTTTTTATGAGTTAAAAAAGGGACTTTCAAAAAAATTCGGTTTAAATTTTGAAAACTTTATAATAGGGGCTGGTAGCGACCAGGTTTTGGAATTTGCCGTACATGGGATAGCTCCTAAAAAAGTACTAATGGCTGGTATTACGTTTGCTATGTATGAAATATATTCGAAACAGGCGGGGGCAGAGATTTTAAAAACACCTTCAAACGAGCATAATCTTGATGAGTTTTATGAAATTTACAAAAAAGAAAAACCTGAAATAATTTTTCTATGCGTTCCTAACAATCCTCTTGGAGAATGCTTGGATGCCGAGGATATATATAAATTTATAGAAAAAATCGATTCTCAAACCCTTATTGTGGTAGATGGCGCTTATCAGGAATTTGCCGCTTTTAAAGATTCCAAAAAAGCTCTTGATGTTAAAAAACTTGTTGATTATCCGAATGTCCTTTATACAGGAACATTTAGTAAAGCTTACGGTCTTGGAGGTATGAGGGTAGGTTATGGAGTTGCGAATAAAGATATTATAAAAAATCTTCATAAATTAAGACCTCCTTTTAATATAACTACACTTTCCTTGGCCGCTGCAGTGAAATCTTTGGAAGATGAAGAGTGGGTTATTGAGGGCATAAAAAGTAATTTTAAAGAAATGGAAAAATATAAGTCTTTCGCTCGTGAAAAAGGCATTGGATATATAGAAAGTTATACAAATTTTATAGTCCTTTTTATCGAAAACTCAAAAGAAATTTCCAACAAGCTTCTAAAAAAAGGTATTATTGTAAGAGATATGAGTTCTTATGGATTTGATGCTATAAGAATTACAATAGGAAAACCTGAAGAAAATGATAAAGTGATTGATATATTAAGGGAAATTAGTTGAATTTCGAAGCTTTATTTAAGCAGATTATAGAATTTTTTAATAAACTTAATAAAAAACAGCGTTATGTAATTATAGGGAGTATAGTTACGGTTATTGCCATTATCTCCTTTTTAGTGGTTTTTAATACCACTTCTTCTAGTAAAAAACCAGGATATGCTATTTTGTTTGATAATCTTAAACCTCAGGACGCCGCTTTAATAGTTCAATATCTTGATAAAAAACAAATCCCTTATATAATTCCGGAAGAAGGTGTTATAGAAGTTCCAAAAGAAATAGTTGAAAAAGTAAGGCTTGACGTAGCGGCTCAGGGGCTTCCTAAATCCAGTAAAGTTGGTTTTGAGCTGTTTGACAAAAATTCTTTTGGAGCTACCGATTTTGAGCAAAGGGTGAAATATTTAAGGGCCCTTGAAGGAGAACTTGCCAAAACTATAGAATCCATTTCTGCGGTAGAAGAGGCAAAGGTAAACATCGCTATTCCAAAAGAGTCGGTTTTTGTGGAAAAAGAGGTTCCTCCTACGGCTTCGGTGCTTATCAAATTAAGACCTAATATGATTTTAACTCCAAAACAGATTCAGGGAATAAAATGGCTGGTTGCTGCAGCTGTGCCTAAACTTAAACCTGAA
>JBDONV010000139.1:0-2561 GCA_039831165.1 Nautiliaceae bacterium
AATTGGAAGGTAAAACTTTTATTAACACTCCTAAAGTGCCTTTTGTTCAACTTGGTGTAGACGCCCTTAAAAAAACTGATAAAAATTACGCTTATATAAAATACAAATTTTATAATCCTAAAACAGGTCAATATGAAGAAAAACTTTCAATCGTAAGACTGTTTAAACCTTGGGGATGGGTTATAGGAACGGGAACTTATCTTCAGGATATGTATAATACCATCGAAAAAATGAAACAGGATGCTAAAAAAGAAGTTTTAAATGCAGTATTAGAAATAGTTGGTATTAATATAATTTTGATTGCAATTATTGTATTTATCAGTTACTTTGTAAGTACAAAATACATAATAGAACCTCTTTATAAAATAGAACAAGGGCTTGTGGAATTTTTTGAGTATTTGTCTCGAAAAAGAAATGATTTCAGTAAAATAGATGTTGATACAAAAGATGAAATCGGACAGATGGCACAATTAATAAATGAAAGTATTGAAAATGTCCATAAAAATATTGAAGAAGAAAATGCTATTGTTAATCAAACTATTCAAATAGTAAACAGGGTAAAAGACGGATATCTGGATAAGAGAATTACGTTAAATACCAGTAATCCAGAACTTAATAAACTGAAAAATTCACTTAATCAGATGCTTGACGTTTTAAGTCAGAAAATCGGTACCGATTTAAATGAAATTCACAGAGTTTTAGAAAGATATGCCAATTATGATTTTAGCGCTAAAATTGAAAAGCCTGTAGGTGAAGTCGAAAAAATGATTAACGAGCTTAGAAATGTTATAGCTACAATGATTAAAATAAGTATTCAAAATTCGGATGAACTTGATGAAGTCAGCAATAAGTTAAGTAAGGATGTGGAATCTTTAGACGGGTCTATGAGAGAATTAAAATCTTTAATAGATAGAATTACAGGATTAGTTGAAAGTACTACTGTCGGTCTTAATGAAAATTCGCAAAAAGCCCATATTGTCGCCTCACAGGCAGAAGAAATTCAAAATGTAGTATCCGTTATTAGAGAAATTGCCGACCAGACAAATCTTTTAGCTCTTAACGCGGCAATAGAAGCTGCAAGGGCCGGAGAGCATGGAAGAGGATTTGCGGTAGTTGCGGATGAGGTTAGAAAACTGGCTGAGAGAACTCAAAAATCCTTAGCTGAAATCGATACGACGATACATACGCTTGTACAATCAATCAGCGAAATTGTAAAGAACATTGAAGAAAATACAGAAGAAATTAATAAAATTAATGACTCTATGAAAGAGATAGAGGAGATAGATGATAGAAATATGGAAATTGTAAAAGAACTTTCAGAAACAAGCGAGGAAATAAAAGAAATTTCTAGTAAAATTAAAAAAGAAATCTCCAATAAAAAAATATAAACTTTTATGATACAATTCGCTTTAAAAAGGCGAATTGTTGAGTCTTAATTATAAAGAAAATAATCTTAAAAATGTTTTACACGGTTTTTTTCTGGCGATTGCTATGACTATAGCCGAACCTTCCACCATCTTGCCTCTTATCGTACATCATTTTAGTGAGAGTGTAGTGCTTGTTGGAGTTTTTGCCTCTCTTTTAAGAGGAGGAGCCATTGCCGTTCAGCTTTTTGCCGCTTTTTATGCCCAGGGATATAAAAAGGTAATGCCTTATTTAAAAAAGGTCTTTTTAGCAAGATTTCTTTCTTGGTTTGCAATAGGTCTTGCTATTTTGCTTATAGGGGATAAAAACCCTACGCTTACTCTTTGGATATTTGGAATAGGACTTTTTATTTTCTCTTTTTCCGCAGGATTTGGAAGTATTTATTTCAGTGAGATAATAGCTAAGGTTTTTAATAAAGAAGAGCGCGGAAAATCTATGGCTAACAGGCAGTTTTTTGCCGCAATAGGTTCGATAATAAGCGGCGGGATTGCTGGGTGGGTTTTAGCGACTTTTGAGCCTCCTGAAAGTTATGCGTATCTTTTTATGATTAGTGCTTTTTTACTTGGTCTTGGACTTTGGGCTTTTTCAACGATAAAAGAACCAATAAAAGAAAATATAAGAATTAAAGAAAAAAGCTTTTTAGAATTTTTGAAAAACGCTTTTAAATTTTTAAAAGAAGATAAAGCCCTTCAAATTCAGATTCTGACTATTTTATTCAGTTATTCTTTTTTATTTGCATTTCCTTTTGTAATTCTAAAAGCAAATCAGACAATTCATCTTACCGGTTGGCTTGTTGGAGGGTTTGTAACTGTTCAGATGATAGGGGCTTTGCTTGGAAATCTTGTATGGAAAAAACTGGCGCCTAAATATAAACTTATAATTATATTAGCTTATATTTCTATGATATTAGCTTTTATTGTTGCTTATTTTGCTTCAAATTCATGGCAATATGCCCTTGTGTTTTTTTTAATAGGTTTAGCAATGGACGGGTTTAAAATAGCCGGTATGAATCTTTTATTTGAAATAGCGCCAGAAGACAAAAGACCGATTTATGTCGCTTTACAAAACAATCTGACATCAATAGGACTCTTTTTTGCAATTCCCGGAGGGTTTATATTAAGAGCTTTCGGTTATGA
>JBDONV010000088.1:0-8958 GCA_039831165.1 Nautiliaceae bacterium
AAATTCTATTTTTAGCTTCTTATTTTCATCTCTTTTACTCAAAACCACTATACTATCCTGAAAATCCAAAATAGCTTTCAATTTTTCCTGTTGAAGCTTTATTTGAGTAACATCTACCCTAATTCCGACATAACCGGTAATTTCTCCGTTTTTATCCAAAAGAGGAAAAATAGTAGAATCCACATAATAACTGCTGCCGTCTTTTCTTCTGTTTTTAATCAATCCTCGCCATATTCTTTTCGATTTTATTGTTCTCCATAAATCTGCGAACACCTCTTTTGGCATATCAGGATGTCTTACTATATTATGAGGTTTTCCTATTAATTCCTCTCTTGAGTAACCGGATATCTTTACAAAGTTTTCATTTACGTCGGTAATAATACCTTTTGGGTCCGTTGTCGAAATAATATAAGAAGTATCAATTGCTTTTAAATACTGATTAAGTACGGCAATAACCTCTTTTTTTTCTTCAGATTCTTTTTTAAGTTCTCTTACTATTTTATTAACCAAATGAATTAAAGCCGATGTAGAAAGAGAAAAAGATGTATTGTATTTATATTCCAGATTTTTCTTTTCCAAAAATCTACTTTCCGAAAGACCCAAGATAGTAGTGGTGATATTTAAAAGCTCAAATTTGCGGTTATTTGTATAAATTTCTCCATAAGTAAAAAAACCGCTTACAGGAGCTATTAAAGCCAATCCTCTAAATTCGTCTTCTATTCCCTTACCTAAAAAAGTTTTTCTGGCAATACAGGAAAATATAAAAATCGCTTCAAGAGCATGAACTTTTAAACTTTCAAATAAATTCGTTTTATCCCTGTCAAAAAGAGAAATATTAGCAACTCCAAAACGGACTTCGCTTCCTTCCGGTATTTCCCCTCCAAAAATAATATAATCTTTTCCAACGGAAACTATGCTTCTTGCAACTTCCAAATTTCCTTTTTTTAAAATCAAAGGAAATTCTATAGCGGATGCCGGCATGTTTTTTACTATATCCTCTCCCAAATACTCTTTATATACCTCCAAAATAGGTCTGCCGTTTATTTCATATACTTTATTTTTATCCGCTTTGGTTACTTTTAAAAAAACTCCTAATGGTTCCCAAGAAAGATTAAATTTATCCACTACTATCAAATTCTTATTATGAAAAGCAACACCAACGGCAGCATTTGAGACGATTTCCTCATTAAATATAACAAAAGTACTTTCAAATCTGTCATAATCACCGGCAAGCCCTCCGGATAAAACAAGCTCCGTAGAAATATTATCGTTAAATCCTCTTAAAATTTCCTCTGCATTACATTTTAAACCGTCGGCATAAAGTATTACCGCTTTTGTATTTTCTTTTACTATATTCTTAGCAATTTTCTCACCCATAGAATAAGATGAAGTATCTTTTATCATATAAGAACTTAGTGAGGTGTTATAAAAAAAAGAAAGAGAGATTACTATACTGTCCTCTAAAACTTTACCGTCAAGAATTTCCCCCGCAGTAGAAGTACCTATAATATGGGAAAACGGATATTCTCTTTTTATAGTAAAAATAATATCTCTTAAAACATCTTTATCTTTTATACCGCTAAAAATTTGAACAAGTACGGATTTATAGTTTTTCTCTTCTATAGTATCTAAAAACTCGGCAAGTTCAGGAATAGAAGAATATTTTATATTATATACTCTCATTTTTTCTCCAAAAATTTATTAATTGTTTTTTTCAATTCATCAATGTCTATCGGTTTTGAAATATATCCATCAAATCCGGAAGAAAGAATTTTTTCTTTATCACCTTTTATAGCAAATGCCGTAACCGCGATAACCGGAGTTTTAAAATGTTTTTTAAACTCTTTTATAAATGCATATCCGTCCATCACCGGCATCCTTATATCCGAAAAAATCAAATCAAAAGATTCTTTTTTTACCATTTCCAACGCTTCTTTACCATTTTCGGCCTTATAAACTTTAACTCCCGGATAAAGTATTTCTATAAGCTCTTTTAATACGACAGAACTAAACTCATCGTCTTCCACAATTAGTATTTTCATCTAACAATCTCCAATAAATTTAAAATATGAGGTGTTTTATCCTTATCTTGATATCTTTTTCTTATTTCTAAAAATTTGTCAAAATTTTTCTCAAAAACATCAAAAAGCTCCGGGTCAAAATGCTTTCCTCTTCCTTCTTTCATAATTTCAAGAGCTTTTTGAGGAGGTAGGGCATCTTTATATACCCTTTTTGAAGTTAAAGCGTCAAATACGTCGGCAATAGCAACTATTCTACCATATATAGGAATATCCTCGCCTTTTAATCCGTTAGGATACCCGCTTCCGTCCCATTTTTCATGATGGGTTAAAGCTATAATTTTACCTACATTTAAAATAGGATACTTTTCCGCTCCTTCTAACATTTTAGCCCCGATAACGGTATGTTTTTTCATAATTTCAAACTCTTCTTCTGTAAGTTTGCCTGGTTTTAACAAAATAGCATCGGGAATGCCTATTTTTCCTATGTCGTGTAAAGGAGAGGCATATAAAACAAGTTCTATTTCTTCTTTTTTAAATTTTATAAGCCTTGCCAACAAAGCCGAATATCTGCTCATTCTTTTTATGTGCATTCCCGTTTCTACATCCCTAAATTCACTGGCTATACCAAGCCTTTCTGATATTTCAAGTTCTGTTTCTTTAAGCAGCTTAAGAGCTTTTTTAAGTTCTTTTGTCCTTTCGTCAACCAGTTTATCGAGATATTTTTTTTGCTTATACATTTCTATAAAATTAAGCGTTCTTAAAAGCAACTCCTTAGGGTCTATAGGCTTTGAAAGAAAATCGTTGGCTCCCATTTCAAGAGCTTTATGTTTTTCTTCCTCGTTTGCGGTAATTACAATGACGGGAATATCTTTATATTTTGAATTTTTGAGATATTTTAATACTTCAAAACCGTCTTTTTTGGGCATTCTTAAATCAAGCAAAATTACATAAGGCTCAATTTCTTCAAGCTTTTTTATAGCTTCTTCACCGTCAAGAGCCTTTTCCACTTTTATCCCGTTATCCATTAAAGCAAGTTCTATTAAATCAAGATTGAAAATTTCATCATCAACAGCCAATACAGGTATCATATTTATCCTTTCTCCGATGCAAAATAAAAACTGTTTTTAATTTCTTTAGCTTTATACATAGCACTATCGGATAGGGCCAGTAAAATATCTTTATGGTCGCTGTCATCAGGGAAAATGGCTATTCCGATACTGCATGAAACTTTTATTAAACGACCTTGACATTTTACATCAAGCCGAGCCGCTTGAAGTATTTTTTTAGCTAAAATTTTTAAATCTTCTTTTTGAATGTTTTCTATTATCAATACAAATTCGTCCCCTCCGATTCTAGCAAGTAAATCCTCACGTCTTATTATACTTTTAATACTTTGAGCTACTTTATATAACACATCGTCACCTTCCTGATGACCGCATGTATCGTTAACCATTTTAAAATTATCCAAATCAATAAAAAAAACGGCAAAAGACGAATTTTCCCTTTTGGCTTTATTCATAATTTCTTCAAGTCTTAATTCAAACAGATATTTATTTGGAATTTTGGTAAGCAAATCATAATGAGCTTTCCTATATAATTCTTCTTGTTCTTTTAATTTACACTTTTTAAGTTCTAACGATTTTTCTATATTTGCAATTTTATTTAATAATTTATCAAAATTAATAGGTTTTATAATAAAATCGTTGACCCCTATTTTTATGGCTCTTAATAATTTCTCTTTATCATCATAAGCCGAAAGAATCAAAATATTCTGCTCTTCATTTATTTCCTTTATTTTTTCAATCATATCAAGCCCGTTCATACGTGGCATATTAATATCGCTTATCACTAAATCGGGACTAAACTTTTTATATTTTTCCAAACCTTCAACGCCGTCCTTAGCATCATATACGCACTTTACATGCTCTTCAAGAAGCATTTTCATACACTCTCTTGCGTCTTTATCGTCTTCTACGTATAATACGGTTAAATCACTAAGCATTACTATCCTTTAAAGTTATAATAAAACAAGCACCTTTTTCATCGTTTACAGCCTCCAACCTGCCTTCCATTTTATCTTCTATTATCATTTTACTCATATAAAGCCCAAGACCGGAACCGTTTTTTTCATCCTTTGTGGAAAAATAAGGGTCGAAAATCTTATCCAAAATATCTTCAGGTATCCCTCCGGCCGTATCTTTAATATAAATTTTAATATTACCGTTTTCTTTTTTCGCTTGAATTATAATTTTTTTAACTGCAGGATTATTAGAAATCAAAACCTCTTTGGCATTATTTATAATATTCAAAACAGCCTGTGCAAAACTGTTTTTATAACCTTTTATTTTAGTATCATCATCAACTTCAATCTCAATATCTATTTTGTTTTTATCAAGAGTAGGCTTTATAAGCTCCACCGTATTTAATAATACTTTTTTTATAGAAAACTCCTCTTCTTTTGAGTCGTCTTTAAAAAAGTTCATAAACCAATTAATGATATTTGACATATATTCAATCTGTTTTTGCGAATTTTCCGAAAAAAACTTTACCGAATCATCATCAAGAACACCTTTTTTATATTTCCTTATCACTACCTGATTTAAAAGAGCAAGATTATTAAGAGGTTGTCTCCATTGATGAGCTATCATACTTAAAAGTTCGCCCATTTGGGCTAGTCTGTTTTGCTGAATCATTAAAATCTGCTGTTTTTTATTTTTTTCTATTTCTTCTTTTATCCTCTCTTCCAAATAACATTCATATCTTTTTCTCTCTTCAAACAATATCCCTATCATGTAAACAATGATAATATGAGCCAATAAATATAAATTAAAATTGATTGTATTTTCTAACTGGGAAGAGATAGAAAAAGCCCCGGTTTTTAAATATACAGATATAGAGGCTATAAAAAAAGCTATTACGTTTAAAAAAGCTCCGTATAAAAGACCTTTTTTAATAGTTACCCAAACAACGGCCATAAGACTTAACGTTACCAATACGAAAGAATTTTCAAGTCTTAACACTATTTCCAAAACATAAATATAAAAAGCATATAAAGCGCCGTATAAAAACATCTCTTTTAAATTTATCTTCTTATATCTATTAAACAGCAAAAGTAAAAACGGAGTAAACAAAAGCTGTCCCATAACATTACCGAACCACCATGAAAAAGTAGCATAAAAAATATGGGTATAAGAGACTTGTAAATTCCAAGACAGTATAAGATTTGAAAAAACGGCACTAAAAGGCTGTAATATAAACATTATCAATCCGCCAAGCTTTAAAAAATCCTCAAACGTTTTTAAAGATTTTGAAATTCTTAATTTTTCAGCCAAATAAATCCCCAAAGCAGCTTCCAAAGAATTAATTATTCCCACTGCTATAGAATCAAAAATGCCCATACCATTAAAAACGGCCAATATCAATTGCCCTATAAAAATTCCTGGAATTACCCTGTATCCAAAATAAAGAGCAAACGCTAAAGCTATTCCCTCAGGAATAAAAACCCCAATAGTAACAATTTTGTTACTGCCCAACAACAAAAAGCTAATTTCACCCGTAATAACATACAAAAAAGCTAAAATTACAGCCGGTAAATATTTTTTCATCCATATCCCTCATATGATTCTATTTTATCAGGTTTACCAAAATAATATCCTTGTGAATAATCGACTCCCAAATCTTTTAAAATATTAAAAATATTTTCATTTTCCACAAATTCCGCAATGGTTTTTAAGTTTTGTTCTTTTGCGAAAGTAACTATACTTTTAACGATAGAAAGAGAGAATCTGTCTTTTTCTATATTTTTTATAAGACTTCCGTCTATTTTTAAAATATCTGGTTGATAATCAAGAAGCCTCTCAAAATTGGAATAACCGCTTCCAAAATCATCAATGGCTATTTGAATACCGTACTCTTTTATTTCCGTAATAAAATCCTTAATTAAATGAAAATCTTTAACCTCTTCATCTTCTAAAAGCTCAAACGTTACTTTTTTAGCTATTTCTGGATTATCCATAATTACTTCCAAAATCATATTACGGGTATGTCTATGTTCTATATCAAGAGCTGAAAGGTTTATAGAAACATCTATACCATACCTACGAGATGCTTCAAAACTCTGAACAATAACCTCTTTAGTAATTTTTAAATAATAATTACTTTTTTTAGCAACATCCAAAAAGAAAAAAGGAGAAAGAACTCTATCACCGTTTATAAGTCTAACTAAAGACTCATACTTTATAATTTTTTGAGAATTATTATCTATAATAGGCTGAAAATAAGAAACGATATTTTTATTTTCCAACGCCTCTTTTATCATTTTAATAGTATTCAAGTTTTCTTTCGCTTTAGCCTGAATTTCATCAGCTAGATTATTTGCCACTATAAAATCTTTATTTTCTTTTAAAAGTTTTTTTATACCCAGTTTTGCCGACTCTATCATTTTATTTTTTTCATAAACCACACTCATTAAAACGGATATATCATATTCTATATCACCTAAGTCAACTTGTTCGTTTCTTATTTCTTCTTGAAGATTTTTTAAGCTTTCTATTATTGCTGAAGAAGGTTTTTTATTGATTATAATTGCGCATTCCCCATTACCAAGGTTATAAAACTTTTCTAATCCTATATATTTTTTAAATTTTTTCTGTAAAAACTCTTTTGCTTTTTTTTGAATCATATCCAAAATCGTATTGTCATAAAACTCTTCCATCATTTCAAAATTTTCAAGCTTCATATAAACAAGAATAAACTCATCATAATCGTTAATATCATATTTAAGAAGTTTTAAAGGATTCATAACTTCGCTTACATCATGCCTTATTGAAATATATTCAATAATTTCTCCGTTTATATCCGTAACTGGCATAATCAAACTGTTTACATAATAACTTTTACCGTCTTTACTCCTATTTCTTACAAGTCCTTTCCAAACTTTTCCGGAAGATATGGTATCCCACATCTCTTTAAAAAATTCTTTCGGATTATCAGGATGCCTTACTATATTATGATTTTTTCCTATAAGCTCTTCCCTTTTATACCCTGAAATATCGCAAAAAGCATCATTAACGTAAGTTATTATCCCTTTTTTATCTGTTTTTGAAACTATAGAGCTTAAGTCAATAGCTTTTTGATAAGTGTTTAAAAAATGGATATTCTTTTCAGCTTCTAATTTATACTTAAAATTTTTAGCTATTTGAGAAAGAGTTTTTTCAAGCTGGTCAATATCAAAAGGTTTTAGAAGATATCCGTTAACCCCTAAATTAATAGTTTCTAAAAAATACTCTGTTTCATTATGAGCAGAAATAACTATAATAGGAATTTCCTTATTTTCTTTTCTTATCTCTCTTATAAGCTCTATACCGTTCATATTTGGCATATTCAAATCAGTAATAATCAAATCTATTTTTTCTTTATTATATTTTTCTAAAGCATCTTTTCCATCTTCAGCGACAATGATATTATCAAAAAACTCACCAAATACCATCGATGTAATTTCTCTTGTTTCATCACTGTCCTCAACATATAAAAGATTTAAATGTTTTATATATTTTTCAAAATCTTCCATAAAATCCCCTTTTACATCCTTTTATTATCCTCCAAGATATTTTTTCTTTATTTCATCGCTTCTTAATAAATTATCGGCATTATCTTCCAAAACTATTCTTCCGTTTTCCATA
Organism: Nautiliaceae bacterium; assembly: GCA_039831165.1. Classification (GTDB taxonomy): domain Bacteria; phylum Campylobacterota; class Campylobacteria; order Campylobacterales; family Nautiliaceae; genus Caminibacter. Next base: position 7,703 of record JBDONV010000088.1, read on the forward strand.
ACATAACCTCTATTGGCTATTCTTAAAGCGGCTCCAGCATTTTGTTCTACCAATAATATCGTAACATCATCCTCTTTATTAAGTTTTATTAAAATTTCAAAAACCTCTTTTACTATTTTAGGAGCAAGTCCCAAAGAAGGTTCATCTAAAACCAGCATTTTAGGTTCACTCATTAAAGCCCTTGCAATAGCCAGCATCTGCTGTTCTCCTCCACTTAGACTACCTCCGAAGTTATTTCTTTTGTCTTTTAATCTAGGAAACATCTCAAACATCTGTTCTTTTAATTTTTCATAGTTTTCATCGTTTAAATAAGCTCCGATTCTAAGATTTTCCTCAACGGTTAGATTTATAAATATCTTTCTACCCTCAGGTACCAATGCCATACCTCTTTTTACTATTAAATGAGTGGGTACTTTTGAAATATCTGCTTCCGCAAAATGTATTATCCCCTCTTTTTTCACAAGATTAAATATAGCGTTTAAGGTCGATGTTTTTCCGGCACCGTTAGCGCCTATAATAGTAACAATTTCTCCGGCTTTGACCTCAAAATCAATACCCCTTACGGCTTCTATAACTCCATATTTTACTTTTAAATTATTAACTTTCAACATCGATATCTCCTAAATAGGCTTTTATAACCGTTTCGTCTTTCATCATATCCGCAGGTTTTCCTTCAAAAATAGTTTTACCGTAATCAAGCACCATAACCCTGTCAGCTATTTTTTGAACGAACTTCATATCATGTTCTATAAAAAGAATTGTTTTTTCCTTTTCACTTCTTAATTTAAAAACCGTATCGGCCAGTTCATCCGTTTCTTTCGGATTCATACCCGCAGCCGGTTCGTCTAAAAGAAGCAAATCCGGCTCCGTAGCCAGGGCTCTAGCAATTTCCACTTTTCTTTGATTTCCGTAACTTAAAGAAGTGGCTTCGTAGTTTGCAAAATTGTCTATTTTTAAAAATTCTAAAATTTCCATAGCTTTTTCTTTATATATTTTTTCTTCTTTAAAAAATTTTGGAAATCTAAAAACCGCCTCAAAAAAATTATATCCATAATGATTTTCAAAACCTATAAGAACATTTTCAAGGACCGTCATACTTTTAAAAAGCCTTATATTCTGAAATGTTCTGGCAATTCCTCTTTGTACTATCTTTACGGGAGAAAGCCCCGTTATCTCCTCTTCTTTAAAATAAATATGACCGCTTGTAGGTTTTAAAACACCTGTAATAATATTAAAAAGAGTTGTTTTACCAGCTC
>JBDONV010000037.1:0-8940 GCA_039831165.1 Nautiliaceae bacterium
AAAACGGTTGCTATAATAGTAACAACAGCCGTCGCCGTGATTAAAGCGTCAAAAGGCATACCCGTCAGGCTCATAATAGAAGCGTTTACAGGAACAATATACATCATAGCCAAAAATGTGGAAAAACCAGCTCTAAACTCAGTAGATATATCAGTGTTTTTTTCTCTTAGATGAAATATTTTTTCAAGTAGTTCCATTTTTCAGCCTTTTAATTGAGCTGAATAATTTTAACAAAAATATGAGATTTTCACTAGGTTTACTTAAAGTGTCTGTGATTAATAAAATTAAAATAAAAAAATCGAGGTTATTTCACCTCGATTCTTTTTCCGGCAGGCTTTTGTTTTTTAGGAATAAATATTTTTAAAACACCATCTTCATATTTTGCTTCTATATTATCCAAATCGGCATCGTTTGGAAGTTTAAACGCCCTTTCAAATCTTCCAAAGAAACTTTCTATTCTAGTATAATTAGGTCCATTTTCCTCTTTTTTTAATTTTCTTTCTCCAGAAATTGTCAATACACCGTCATTTACAGCAATTTCTATATCTTCTTTTTTAACGCCTGGAAGGTCTATTTCAAGATAATAGCCTTTTTCATCAGCTTTTTCATTTACAGCCGGCGTAAAAGCCTCCACTTTTTGAACAGGTTTGTTTGCTTGAAGAACCGCTCCGATTCTTCTCTCTATATCTTGTAATTCTCTGAAAGGATCAAATACCATTGGCCACATTTTCCCCTCCTTTTTAATAAATTTTTTTCTAATGAAATTATACCACACTAAGCACAAAAAGTCAATATCTTTTATAAGAACAGACTAAACTTCTATTAATTCTTGCCCTCAATTTTTAAAGGAGTTTCAAAATATATACTGTTGCTCGGAAATGCAAAAGAACTTCCGTTTTGTTCCACAATCTCTTTTATTTTAAGATTTATATCCTCTTTGATTTTCAGATAATCCTGCCAAACAGCAGTATTTGTAAAAAAGTAACAAAAAATGCTAAGAGCACTGTCATCAAACTGGTCAAAATAAATTAAAAGACTCTCATCTTTTGCTATTTCAGGATGATTTAAAAGCATATTCCTTATATCTTCCACTATTTTTTTAATTTTATCTACAGGCGTATCATAAACAAGGCCTATTCTCATCATAATTCTTCTTTTATCACGTCTGCTGAAATTTTCAACGCTGGAGTTTGCTATAGTGGCATTTGGAACGATTATAAGTCTTTTGTCAAAAGCTCTTATTTTAGTGGTTCTCATTCCTATATCCTCAACTATTCCTTCAACACTCCCTATTTTAACCCATTCTCCTATCTTAAAAATATTATCGGTCAAAATTGCAATTCCTCCAAAAATATTGGCAGCAGTATCTTTTGCAGCAAGAGCAAAAGCAAGTCCCCCAAGTCCTAAAGAAGCTATAAACCCGGTAACGTTAATACCCCAGTCCTGCAGTAAAGCTATAATACCGATAGATATCACTAAGATTTTAATTATTTTTATAACAAACCCCGCAAGTTCTCTTGAAGCTTTTCCAAAACGTCCCAATAATTTATAAACCGACTCTTCAAATTCATTTATGATATTATAAATGGCCCAAAATACGTCAAAAATCAAAAGCCCTTTTAAAACATGATAAGCAACGGCATTTTTAACTTCCAAAAAAAACAAAAAGAAATAAAATCCTCCTATTACAAATAAAAATTTCAACGGCTCTTTTAAAGCTTTTAAAAACTTATCGTCAATATCGGTTTTCGTTTTTTTCGTCAAAAGCCTTAACGTCTTTATAAAATAAATCGTAAAAGCCTTTTTTGCAATCAAAAAAAACGAAAGTACCAAAAAAGCCAAAATGATTTTATAAAGAGGGAGAGACAGAAATTTGTAATTTAAAATATTAAGTAAATTACTTAGATAGTTTTCCATTTTCAACCTTTATCAGATTTTCTTTCATCATTATATCAACTATTTTTTTAAACGTAGGCACGGCAGAAGATGAAGCGAAATAGTTGGGCCATTTGGCTTTTATATCAAAAAAAGTCACCCCTATCGTATATCTGTGAATTCCGTCGTTAACAAAACCGAAAAAAGAGGAATTATATATATTTTTATATCCTCCCTTAACGGAAACATGAGCCGTTCCAGTTTTTCCGGCAACGAAAAGCCCCTTGATATCAGCGGCTTTTCCTGTCCCTTTCAAGACCACTTTTCGTAAAATTTTAAGCATTATAGCGGCCGTCTGAGGGGATACAACCCTTTTTTCATACGCTTTTATAGCCCCTATTCTCGGAGTAAAAGTAATACCTCTATTATTAAAAACGTTATAAGCTTTTAAAAGCTGAATAAAATTTACCAAAATTCCGTAACCATAAGAAGTAGTTGACTTATACACGGGATAATTTAAAAGCTTCAGGCTTCTCAGCTTTCCTTTAAGCTCGTATGGTAAATCGATACCGCTATATTCTCCAAAACCGAAATTTTTAAGTCCATTAAAAAACTCTACATTACTAAGTCTTAAAGCAAGCTGTGAAATACCTATATTACTTGAATATACGATAACGTTTTCTGCACTTAACCACTCAAAAGGCTCGTCATCCCTTATTGGAGTTTTCCTCCACTCAGGCTTCCACCTTCCGTTATATCCTTTTATTATTTCATAAGGATTTACTTTTTTAAGTTCAAGCAAAATTGCAAAGGTAATAGGTTTCATAACCGAACCCGGCTCAAAAAGCTCTCTTATAACGCTTATTTTCATATTTTTAACATCTTTTTGAGTAATATGAGACGGATTATATCTATTGGAAGTGGCAATAGCCAATAAACGTCCGGTTTTAGAATCCATAACGGCTGCTACAACCTCTTTTGCCATAAACTTATCTTTTTGAACCGATAATAATTTTTCTATTTTTCTTTGTAATACAAGATTTATATTAAGAAGAAGACTTTTCCCGTCAACAGGCTGCTTTACAACTGAATTTCCATCATAAATGATATTACCGAACACATCTCTATAACCTTTTTTAAATCCGTCTTTTTTTGCTTTTAAAAGTTCGTCATAGTACTCTTCAAGTCCGTTCTCACCTTTTTTTAAATCTTTTCTGTATCTGCCCAAAACCGGTTCTAGCGTATCCGCATAAGGATAAACTCTTTTAAAATCTAAACTCGCTATTTCATATCCTCTTCTTATTCCTGTTTTTTTATCTGTTAAAAATACCCTTTTTTTATCAAGAATTTTTCTAAGATAAATAAGATTTTGTTTTGTTTTTAGATCTACTCTTGCGAGTAGAACCCTTTTTTTTCCTCTTTTTTTAGCAAAACTTATAATATATCTCAATTTCTTTTCACTAATTCCCGAATAAATAGAAAAGAGTTTTATAAAAAGAGCCTTTTTATTTTCGTCAAGATAATTCACATACAAATAAACGCCGTAAAGCTTTTGACTTTTGGCAATAGTATAATTTTTAGAATATATATTTCCTCTCACAGCACTCTCTTTTTTTACTATAACAGGTTCAAAATAATATTTTGGTTTTGCAATCGAAAAAAACAAAAAAGCTCCATAAACAATAGCCAATAAAAAAAGAAAAAGAAAAAAAAATGCAGGAATTCTTAAGTTTTTCATTAAATTTGAGTTTTTAGAAGCTCTTTGTAGGCGTTAATTGCTTTGTTTCTTACTTCAAGCATCATTTTCATTTTCATTTCGGCTTTTTGAATGGTAATACTCGCTTTTGCCAAATCCTGAACTTCTCCAGATGCTATGGCAGCCTGAGTTTCATCGGCTTTTTGCATCAAATTATTTGTTTCATCTATCTCTTTTTTCAATACCTCCTCAAAATCTATTCCTCCGCTTTTAGAAGTTTTGTTTTGAAGAGAAGAGGAAGATATATTAATGCCGTCAACTTTATTTATAAAAGCCATTTGCTATCCTTTAGGATTGTAAAATATTAATGGCGTTTTGAGCCATATTTTTAGTAGCCTGAAAAGCAGCTACGTTTGCCTGATAAGCCCTTGTCGCTTCTATTAAATCGGCCATTTCCACAACAGGATTAATATTAGGATAGGCGACATAACCATCCGCATCTGCATCAGGATTTGTAGGGTCATACTTTAAAATAGGCTTACTGTCATCCCTTACGACCTTATCCACTATAACCGTCTCAATAGGAGGTTTTGCAACAGCGTAATCTTCACCTGCCTCATCAAGAGGGTTTTCATATTTATGAAATCTGGAATTTTCGTCAATATATTTATTCAAATGTTCTTCAAAAGGCACGGCTTTAAAAATAACCTCTTTTCTTCTGTAAGGCCCTCCCTCGGGAGTTCTTGTAGTATTTGCATTTGCAATATTTTCGGAAACTATATTGATTCTAAATCTCTGAGCCGATAATCCGTATCCCGAAATATCAAAACTGTTTAAAAAAGCCATTTTCTATCCTTAAATATTCTTACTTGAATCTATAACGGCTTTAAATATTTCTATATTTTTTCTTAAAGCCGCTACGGTAGCGTTATACATCATACTGTTTTTTGCCATTTCTGTAGTTTCAATATCGATATCCACGCTGTTCCCGTCATTTTTGGCCAGATGACCGTCTCTGTAAAAAACTATAGGTTTATACGGATCGTCAAAATCTTTAGGTTCAAGATGCATAGGAGAGGTTTTTGCAAGTTCAAGTTTTTTGGAAGATTTATGAAATTTTTTATTTATCTCCTCTTCCAATGCATCCTCGAATCTTATATCTTTAGGTCTATAAAAAGGAGTATCGGCATTTGCTATATTACTGGAAATCATATCCTCTCTTACTCTTCTGTAAAAAAGAGATTTTTCCATGATATTAAAAGATTTTGAAATTTCAAATGCCACATTCTCTCCTTTTTAAATAACAAGCAAAAAACGTTCCTCTTTTTTTTGATAAAATTACATTTATCATTATACTTCATAAAGGTTAAATTTGCAAAAAGTAGATACCCTCGTTTTTATTATAGTGGCTGTTTTAATGCTTATAGGCGCTATATTTTCATATTCTTTACCTATATTTTTTGAAGTAAAAAAACATTTAAGCGAATATCACTTTTTTAAAAATTATCTTTTATTTGCAGGTGGAAGTTTTTTCCTTATGATAATTTTATCCAGGGCAGACCCGGAAAAGTGGTTTAATATTTTAGGATTTGGTATCCTTATAATATCTGGAATACTTATAATTCTTTTACCTTTTTTACCGGAATCTATAGCTCCGGTAATCAATGGGGCCAGACGGTGGATTAAAATAGGAAGCTTTAAATTTTCCCCTGTTGAGTTTTTCAAAATAGGGGTAATCTTCTTTTTATCATGGTCTTTTACGAGAAAAGTTAAAAAAACCAAATCCATTAAAGAAGAATTTACTTTAATAATCCCTTATCTGCTCGTTTTGGGAATATTTTGGGTATTTATCATTTTTTTACTCTCGGACTTGGGACAGGTAATGGTTATGGTGCTGATTTTTGCATTTATGCTTCTGGTAGCCGGAGGAAAGTTTCAGACATTCGGAATTATGGCGGCGGTTGGAGCCGTGCTTTTAATATTAGCGGTCATATTCGCACCTTACAGGCTTGAAAGAATAAAAAACTGGCTTTATACTATGACTTCCAACTTTTTCCCGCATCCTCTTATTGAAGGCTCCTCCGCCAATTACGGACAGGTTATCCAGTCTTTAAACGCAATACACCACGGGGGAATAGGAGGAGTAGGAATAGGAAACGGTATCTTTAAACTCGGTTTTTTAAGCGATATTCATACGGATTTCGTTTTAGCGGGTATCGCAGAAGAAAGTGGTATTATAGGTATAACAATAGTTCTTGGTCTCTTTGCCGTTTTGCTGTTTAGAATTTTTAAACTATCTTTCAGAGCCGAAAAAAAAGAGTATCAGCTTTTTGCTTTTGGAGTTGGAAGTCTTATTGCCATCCAGCTTATTTTAAACGGTCTTGGAATAACATCAATCATTCCCCTTAAAGGCCTAACCGTTCCGTTTTTAAGTTATGGAGGAAGTTCTCTTTTTGCATTTGCCACCGCAATAGGTATGGTTTTAATGATAAGCAAAAGGGCCAAAATATGATAGCAATAACCGGTGGAGGCACAGGAGGACATTTAAAAATCGCAAAAGTAATAAAAGAAGAACTAAACAAAAAAGGCATAAAACCTATTTACATAGGCTCTACTTCCGGGGCTGATAAAGAGTGGTTCGAAAACGACAAAGGGTTTAGTCATACATATTTTTTATCTTCTTCTGGAGTGGTTAACAAAAAAGGATTTAGTAAAATAAACTCTTTAGTAAATATCTTAAAACTCTCAAATAAAGCCAAAAAGATTTTAAGACATCATAAAATAAAAGCCGTAGTTAGCGTTGGTGGATATAGCGCGGCACCGGCTTCTTTTGCAGCGATTTTAAGTAATGTCCCGCTTTTTATACATGAACAAAACGCTCATATAGGAACTCTTAATAAAATCCTAAAGCCTTTTTCAAAAAGATTTTTCAACACTTTCCTATACGGCGACCCGTACCCGGTAGAAGATATTTTTTTTGAAAAAGCAAGAATAAGAAAAGAGCTAAAAACCGTTATATTTTTAGGAGGAAGCCAGGGAGCCGTTGCCATAAACGATTTGGCTTTAAAACTAGCCCCTAAATTAAAAGAAAAAAACATAAACATAATCCACCAAACCGGAAAAAAAGATTTTAAAAGAATAAAAGAGTTTTACGAAAAAGAAAACATAAAAGCCGATATGTTTGATTTTTATCCGAATTTAGCAGAAAAAATAGAAAAAGCCGACTTTGCCGTATCACGTGCCGGGGCTTCGACTCTTTTCGAACTTGCGGCAAACCAAATTCCCACTCTTTTTATCCCATACCCTTATGCCGCAGGAGACCATCAATACTATAACGCAAAATTTATAGCCGACAAAAACGCCGGATTTGTAAAACGACAAAATGAAATTGACATTTCAGAGATAAAAAACCTGATTTTTAATGCCGATTTAGAAACAATATCCAAAAACTTAGCCTCAATAAATCAAAAAAAAGGTGCAAAATTTATAATAGAGGAAATATTAAAAACCGTTATCGATTAAAGCACAAATCATATGCCCAACCATTATATGCATCTCCTGAATTCTAGGAGTGTCGTCTGAAGGGATTACGATATTTACATCCCCCATTTCTTTCATTTTACCTCCGTCTTTTCCCGTTAACGTTATCACTTTACATCCTATATTTCTAGCACTTTCAATCGCTTTTATTACGTTTAAAGAATTTCCGCTTGTGGAAATCGCTATTAAAACATCTCCTTTTTTACCCAAAGCCTCCACCTGTCTTGAAAAAACAAACTCGTATCCATAGTCGTTTCCTATAGCGGTAAGTGCCGACGTATCGGTTGTAAGTGCTATTCCGGCAAGCGGATTTCTTTCTTTTTTAAACCTTCCGCTGAGTTCTGCGGCTATATGCTGGGAGTCTGCCGCACTTCCTCCGTTTCCGCATAGCATTATTTTATTTCCGTTTTTCAGTGTCTCTATACAGATTTCACCCGCTTTTTGAATCAAAGGCAAAAGTTTTTCCATTTTTTCAGCGGTTTTTATATGCTCGTTTAAACACTTCTTTAACATGATTTCCCCCTCATTTTTTCTATTATATTAGTCGTACTTCTTCCCTCTACAAATTCAATAAGTTTCACTTCTTTTGCTATATCGCTTCCGACAACCTCTTTACCTTCATAATCTTTACCTTTAACCAAAACATCCGGTTTTACTCTTTTGATAAGCTCGTAAGGAGTATCTTCTTCAAAAATCACTACATAATCCACAACCTCAAGACTCGCCAAAAGATATGCCCTGTCATATTCGTCATTTACGGGTCTTTCAGGACCCTTTAGTCTTTTAACCGATTCGTTTGAATTAACCCCTACTATCAGTTTATCTCCAAGGGATTTAGCTTTTTGAAGGTACTTAACATGCCCTAAATGCAATATATCAAAACATCCGTTGGTAAACACGACTTTTTTATTTTGATTTTTTAAATCGTTTGCGATATGTTCTATCGTCTCAAAATCAACTATTTTATAATCGACACTGTTATCAAGTCTTCTTTTAGTCTCCTCAATCTCTTCTAAAGTAACTGTTGCACTTCCTATTTTGCTCACAACCACGGCAGCCGCTGCGTTTGCAAAATGCATAGCTTCTATCATATCATCATTTCTACTTAAATAATACCCAAGACTAGCCAACACCGTATCCCCGGCACCAGTTACGTCGTAAACCTCTTTTGCAACGGTAGGAATTTTTACATACTCATCACCAAAAAGCGCCATTCCCTCTTCGCTTAAAGTTACAAGCAGATAATCCAGATTCAAATCTTTTTTTACTTTCCAACCGGCATTAATTAAATCTTCTTCACTGTTTATATTCATTCCGGCGGCAGTTGAGAGCTCTTTTTTATTCGGTTTTATCATCCACGCATTTACGTATTTGGAAAAATCTTTTTTCGGGTCTATTATTAGTTTTTTATTGTTTGAGTTGGCAAGTTTTATTATTTTTTGAGTAAGAGTTTTAGTTAAAACACCTTTTTCGTAATCGCTTAAAAGTATCAAATCTATCTTCTTTATATTTTCGCTTAAATAATTAAATATTTTTTCTTCAAACTCACTTGAAATAGGGGTTTTCGTTTCTTTATCGTATCTTATTACCTGATGATTGCCGGCAATTACTCTGCTTTTTATTATAGTTTCACGCTCTTTATCAATAAAGATACCGTTTGTATCTATATCTTTTTCTTTTAACAACTCTAAAAGTCTATCTGAATTTTTACCGATAACCGTCGATACCAACACTTCGCTTCCAAGTGCAAGAAGATTGTTTACAACGTTCCCGGCACCTCCTAGTCTGTCTTCTTCTTTTATAATCTCAACCACCGGCACCGGAGCTTC